>CAYPSP010000017.1:9271-14675 GCA_964413335.1 uncultured Dehalococcoidales bacterium | reverse complement strand
GTTTGGAGGTCGCAATAAAGAAAGAGGACTCTTCACTGTTTGGATCAAAATTTGAGTACTGCGTTTATTTTTAGTCAAGTTTGTCAACATATTGTTGACTGTATGTTGATTAATTTCCATTCCAGTCAACTTGGCTTGTGCGGTTAAGTAAACAAGTGCTCCCTCCAACCGCCTGGAGTTATTCTGTATTCTTTCCGCCAGTAATTGCATAACTTCATCATTGATGAATAATGTCATTTCAGCTGCCTTAGTTCGTAAAATAGAGAGACGCGTATCAAAATCCGGTGCTTGTAGAGGGAATACAGGACCCCCCTCAAGACGAGATTTTAACTGGCTATTGAACGAATCCATCTCGTCGGGATGACGATCGGCAGTAATTATAAACTGGCAATTATTACTTAATAGAGAATTAAATATTTGTAGCAGAGAACGCTGTGTTTGTTTTTTACCGTTTATGAATTGTATATCATCGAATAATAGAATACTGGTTTTATCAAATTTACCTTGAAACAAATCAAATTTCTTTTGCTTCAATGACAGCACAAAGTCATTTGTAAAACGTTCCCCAGTTGTATAAATAACCTGTAGACCATTTTCTACTGCCTTGTTTCCTATAGCATGCAGCAGATGGGTCTTTCCCAGACCTGTTGCACCGTAGATAAATATTGGGTTGTAGGATAGTCCTGGATTTGTTGCCACCTCCACAGTTGCCGCGTATGCGAGGCGATTACAGTCACCAGCAACGAAGTTATCGAAGGTGTACTGTGGAGAGAACCTGCTTGTTTTTGCCTTAGTGCTTGTACCACCATCGTGTTGCCTGGCCATAGTTAGAGAACAGCCTTCCTCACGATCACTGTTAGTAATACTGAACTGGATGTTGACTTCCATGCCTACTATTTTAGACAGTGTCTTTTTTATTAAGGAAGAGAGACGCTTCGTTAGCCACGCAGCTACAAAGGCATTGGGGACTTCGACTATGAAAACGCTATCATCAAAACTTGATCCATAGCTATTAGCTAGCCAAGTAGAGTAATTAGCCTTGCTGACTTGTAACTGAAGCTCTCCAAGCACCCTTTTCCAAATGTCCTTAACTGCCTCCAAAAGACCTCCCAAAGTGATAATTATTACTAGCCAAGCTAATATCTGCAGGTTGCTGAGTTAGACCACAAAAGATGGTATATTCGTTTTAATAAGCAGAGAAAAGAGTATCAATAGGGAGATATCTATCTCTAGGGAGGCTTTGACATAATAAAATATTTTTTTAATAATGTTATTGTTAGGAGCATGAAAGTAATTTTTATGGGAACACCAATGTTTGCAGTCCCTGCACTGGAAGGATTGCTTCAGGAAGACTATTCTGTAGTAGCCATATACACCAGGCCGGATAAGCCAAGCGGAAGAGGGCAAAGGCTAATTCCTACTCCTGTGAAAAAGCTTGCTATAGAGCATAATATTCCCACCATTCAACCTGATACTCTTAAATCTGAAAAAGCAGCAAGCGTATTAGAGGAACTAAAGCCAGACCTTTTAGTTGTAGCTGCATATGGCTGTATTTTGCCAAAAACGGTGCTGTCCCTGCCTGTACATGGCTGTATAAATGTCCATCCCTCTTTACTGTCAAGTTATCGGGGGGCCTCCCCTGTAGCCTCTGCTTTACTTGGAGGAGAGCAGGTCAGTGGGGTGACAATCATGTTAATGGACGAGGGAATGGACAGCGGGCCTATTCTGGCACAACAGAAAGTTGATATCTCTGCTGATGATACTACTGGCTCGCTTACAGATAAGCTGGCTTTTATAGGAGCTGAGCTTCTGCTCAAGACGTTACCTAAATGGCTAAGTGGTGAAATAAAGCCACAAGCACAGGATAATAGCCATGCTACGTATAGCCATATTATAAAGGTTGATGATGGGAAAATTGACTGGCATATGGAAGCAATGGAGATATGGCAGCGGGTAAAAGCTTACTATCCCTGGCCGGGAGCATTTACCTGGTGGAGAGGTAAGCGTCTTAAAATATATAGTGGAACTCCCTTGAATATAAAATCGAATGAGCAACCAGGAGAGGTTGTTTCCTTGTATAATGGTAAAGCTATTGGGGTAGTGACAGCGGGAGGCTGTTTAGAGCTTTATCGTCTCCAACTGGAGGGGAAGCAAGAGATGACTGCAGTTGAGTTTGCTAGAGGACAACGAGAGTTCTCAGGTTCAGTACTTGGTTAACTATATTGTTTGATACATAAAAATGAGGGTTTGGAGAAATAAATAGACAGGGAAGAGAAACGTTCTCCGATAGTTGAAAAAGCAGTAGCTATGGTTGTTATAACCCTATTTTATCGGATATCTCGCGCATTCCCATTATAGTATCGGAAATCAGCTCTCTCCGCTCAACGCCCAGCATTTCTGCACCTTTTTCGATAATAGTACGGTCAACTCCAGCGGCAAACGCTTTATCTTTCCATTTCTTGATAACCGATTTTGGTTCAAGGTCTGCCACGCTTTTTGAGGGACGCACCAGGGCCGTTGTGGTAATCAGTCCAGTTAATTCATCAATGGCATATAGCGTCTTCTCCAGGTCGCTTTTTGGTTCAATATCAGTACAGATGCCCCAACCGTGAGAGACAACTGCTCTTATGTATTCTTCTGGCCAGCCTCGCTCCTCCAGTATTTCTCGACTCTTCTGGCAATGTAGCTCGGGGAACTTCTCATAATCCAGATCGTGAATCAATCCAATGATTTCCCATTTCCCCTCGTCTTCTCCTCGCTTCTGAGCCATGTAACGCATCACGCCTCCAACAGCGAAGGCATGTTTCAATAGACTCTCGCTTTTGTTAAACTCTTTTAAAAGTGCTAGCGCTTCATCATATGTTGGCACATGTTCTTGCATTCTTCTGCCTCTTTTTAAATATTACTTGGTTTAATTATTCGACAATCTCAATTGTAAACTGACTAACACTTGAATGATAAAAGGTAGCGCTCAGACAGCTCCAACATAGTATATCAATACTGCAACAGCCTCTACAATCAAAAGAGGGGGTGAGATATAGAGGTATACTTTTAACAGGCTTGCTTCGAAGTACTCGGTTGAAAGAATGAGACAAAGGTGAAGAGGAGAGAGGATATAGCCAACTTCCCCGCTGATAAATACCAGGAGTAATGCCCAGATATTTACTTGTGAGCCAGGGGCAATAAAAGTAAATAACAATGGGAAGCAGATGCCTACAAAGGCCATTGTGTTTCCGGTGGAGAAACTTATCAAAAGAGGTAAAATAACCAAAATAGCCGTAGTAGGGAGTCCAATGCTTTGCATATCTATAAAGAGCTTATCTGCAGCTCCAGATGTTTCGATAGTACTTTTATATAGCATTACGGCAAAAAGCAGGAGCAGAATCTTAGGATCAAGGCCATATTTAAGGGCTTGTTTTAAATCCTGCCAGCTTGCCTTTTGCTGTAAGGCAAGAAGCACCAGAGCGAGAGGGAAAGCTATTGCAGCATTAAGTCCTAGTAGTACAAGAGAGATGAGTAATAAGACAGGCCATGCAGCTTTGAATATACCATACGGTATATTGTCAGAGGAGTTTTCGTTATTAGGTGGTGGAATTTCAGGTTTGATAATGCCCAGTGTGATAATTATTCCAAGGGTTGCGGCCAGGATGGCCATAGGAAGAAGAATTATCATCAGAGTTGTCACAGGTATAGAAAAGATGACACTAGCAGTGATGATGGCAGGATATACCGGTAAGAAAAGTTCCCATATATGCCTAAACCAGTAATTTACAAAGGTTGCCTGTTCCGGGTGTAGTTTCATTCTCTTCACCAGGTCTCGTATTGCAGTTGCGGAAACCAGTGCTCCTCCCGGCATGGGAACGAAGCCTATTATAGAAGGGGTCAATAAAAGGGCAAGCCTGGGCCCTATCCTCTCCATGGTAACTGCCAGTCGGCTAAGCAGGCCTTTTAATTCCATCAGGCGGCTTAAAGTCATCGCACCGGCTATTATGACTAGCAACTTGATAGTCTGTTCGTTGATTGCAGTACTGAAAATAAGCTCAGGCAGAGAGCGAAGAGGCAGGATCAGAAGCGAGACGACTAGGCTTCCAGCGAAAATGGCCAATCCTGGATGAAGCTTAAGCCTCAGTAATATAATGATTCCGGCAATTGATATCAGTAAAGCATAAGATGGAGTTAACATATTGCTATAACCATAAAAGTGAATCTATATTGTTCGTAATCAGCGTACAACAAAGCCATGGTAAGCTATCTTCTTTCGCACAGACAGACCATCAGGTTTATGCAGGTAATTCTCGGGATCCAAATAAAAACTGTATCAATGAGAGAGTTGAGTTTATCACTTGCCATCGCTGAATGACAAGCAGTTTTATCTGGTCATTTCCTTATGGTAGGCAAACAAGGCAGGAGTTCCACCAGTATGAATAAAAACGACTGTCTCCGTTGGTTTAAACCGACCTTTCCTTATCAGGTCAATCAATCCTGCCATTGCCTTTCCTGTGTACACCGGGTCAAGATAGATGCCTTCAGTTTGAGCTACTAATCTAATGGCATCTATCCCTTCCCTGGTGGGTATGCCGTAGCCATCGCCAACATATATATCTGGGATGTCCAGTTCGTCTGCAGTAATCTCTGTTCCGAGATTCAAGAAATTAGAAGTAGCATGTAAGGATTCCAGTACAGAAGATTTTGCATCCGCAGTACTACTGAGAATAGAAATGCCGATTATTTTATAGCTTGCCTTTAAATATTTCGAGCCTAGTTCTAACCCTGCTTGTGTTCCTCCTCCACCATTTGCCAGCACTACATATTGTGCTTCTATATGTTGTTGCTCCAGTTGAGAGATAAGTTCATCTGCTGCATTAACCCAACCTGCTGAACCCAGAATAGCTGAAGGGGCTGTGGGTGTGCCAGTGGGCATTATGCAGGGGGAATATCCCTCTGCCCGCATATCCTCTGCAAGGGTATTCATTGCTTCAGTCACGGCAGTACCTGAGCGCTCACGCATATCGCTTATTTCTAATATCTTGAAAGTAGAATCAAGGATATTATGCAATAACAGATTGCCCTGGCTTTCGGTATGGGTACCTTTTAAAAAAATAAAAGCCGGTTTCATATCTATTTTACGTGCTGCAGTGGCTAATTGAAGGCACCAGTTGGACTGTGAACTCGCGGCACTTATTACCGCAGTTCTTCCTTCTTCCTGGGCTTTGCCCAGGGCGAATTCCAGTTTACGACATTTATTTCCCCCCAATGCTAAGCCGCTTAGGTCGTCACGCTTGATAAAGATGTGTGGTCCTCCAAGAACAGAAGATAGGTGAGAAGCTTCGACAAGCGGAGTAGGGTAGAGTCCAAGTTTTATTCGCGGCAACTTTTCAATAGTTGCTAACATATCGCCCTCCCT
>CAYPSP010000017.1:0-9261 GCA_964413335.1 uncultured Dehalococcoidales bacterium | reverse complement strand
TGACCAGTAATACAATATTATTTAACAAACGACTAATTTATAGCAAGAAAACAACTTTATAGATTTTCTTCTAAGTTTAGCACCCTTTTGCTTGTTTTACTGAAGAAATCATCCATTTCACTGTCACTGAAAGTGATGCCTGCTTTCTTGATTTCTTCAGGGATGGAAGTTACTGCTTTTACCCAGGTATCGTATTCTATGTCATCGATAAGATTAGTAGTATCACTGGCAAACATAAGGCGTTTGGAGCCTAGCATGTTCATCATATATCTCCATGACTTATAGAAAGAGAGTGACTCGCCAGAACGAATCCAGGAGAGCCATCCGGAGAGGTCACAGACGATATTTGATTTACTCCTGGCTATAGCAATCATTTCCATGAATGAACCATGTCCTGCGTGTGTACAATAAAGGGTAAGTTCCGGGAAATCTACGGCTACATCATCAAAATGAATGGGATGGGTATACTTGCTTCGGAAAGGTGAAGCCATTGGGCCAGTATGGAAATTCACGGGGATGCCAAGCTCCACACACTTTTCATATAATGGGTAAACAATCCTGTCGTTGGGATACCATCCCGCCGCCGGGTAGAGCTTCAGTGCTTTAGCTCCCCATTCCTTTACCCCTGTTTCGATGATTTCTAACGCATTTGCCCTGCGAGGGTCGACGCCAACAGCAAGATAGAACTTATCAGGGTGCCTTTTTATAATTTCATAATGCTGATAATTGATTTCTTCTATTGACAGCCTGTTATCCTCACCGTCAATTACGAGGCCATAGTCAACAACGCAGATCATTGCTTTGTCGACTCCCACACGGTGCATATTTCTTACCATGCTGTTGCCATACGGGTCGAGAGATTGCTCTCGATATATAGCCATTTCATCAAGAGTTTTACCAAAGCGTGAGGCCTGGAGGGAATTCAGCATATTCCATGACCAATCAGGGAGCCAATCTTTATTGCCCCAGACATGAACGTGTGCATCAATTATCAATGTTTTATGCCCCCTTTTCTCGCTATTTTAAGTAAAATGTAAGGGAAAGGGAAGGGTAATGTCAAGAAAACAATAAGGCGTGTAAAACCACTAATATTTTATACTGATGGAGGTTAGTCCCAATGTATAATGACCCGGCAACTAAATGAGAATAATGTTCAGAGGCCTGATTGTTAAAGGGAGGGAAGATTTATAGTTAACTTCCGCCAGTACTATTGAGAAGAGAAGGGATAAATAGAATCATATTGACTACTGGATATATCCTGACTGGATGAGAGTTTCAGCGGTGAGGACAGCTCCTCTGGCAGCTCCCATCTGGGTGTTATGCGATACAAGAAGATACTTAACCCCGTTCTCCAGTACGTCATCTTTTCTTATTCTGCCGACCGCAGTAGCCATCCCGTTATCGACGTCACGGTCCAGCCGAGGTTGAGGCCTGAAGGGGTCGTCATGAACTATAATCATGCGTTTTGGTGCTGAAGGAGGTTTGCTTTCTCCAAATAAGCCGTCGAACTCTCGCAGCTTTGACGCAATTGTGTTCACGTCACAAGGTTTTCGTGTAGATACGAAGACCGCTTCCGTATGTCCCTCCCGAACATTGACACGGGTGCAGGTACTGCTAATTTTAAAGGAAGCAGGCTCTATCCCTTTACCGGTAAAGGAGCCAAGTATCTTTTGTGTTTCACGTTGAACCTTTTCCTCTTCTCCAGGGATAAAAGGAATTATATTATCTATAATGTCAAGCCCCAGCACTCCGGGATTTCTTCCGGCGCCAGATATAGCTTGCATTGAGGTCATGACGACGAAGTTCAAACCGAACTCCTGGTAAATAGGCATAAGAGATATCGCCAGTCCGACAGTGGTGCAATTGGGACCGGGGACGATGAAACCCTTCCAGCCGCGCGATTTTTTTTGAAGGTCAAGAAGTCGAGCATGCTCGGGATTTATGCCAGGGATAATTATAGGCACATCATTATCATAGCGGAATGCCGAAGCGGTGCTAATTACAGGGATGCTGGCAGCTAATCGCGGCTCCAGTATTTTAGCGGGGGCAGTGTCAATGGCGGAGAAAACGAGATCCAGGCCAGCGGTGCTCATTTCACTAGCATTCTGAACAGGTAAATCCATGACTTCTTCAGGAGGATTGTCATGGCAGAACCAGCGTAATGCGCCTGTCTGAGTATCGGTTATTGCCTTTCTGTAGCTGCTATTAATCGATCTCTCTGAAGCTGCCAGGGCAGCAAGTTCAATCCATGGATGTTTATTAAGGGCAACGATGAACTGTTGTCCTACTATTCCCGTAGCTCCTATTATTGCAGCTTTCAGCATATTTGCCCCATATAGTCTTGGTCGGGGCGAGAGGATTTGAACCTCCGGCCTCAGCGTCCCGAACGCTGCGCGCTACCAGACTGCGCTACGCCCCGATGTTTGAATTAGTGCAATTATAAGTGCTTTAATTACTGTATAGCAACTTTTATTCTAATGTACTGATGATTATTGTCTAATTCGGAGGAGAGAATGGCACTAGTTGTTCAAAAATACGGGGGCAGTTCGCTGGCTAATAGCGAGAGAATCCAGCAGGTTGCTCAGCGTATAGCGAAAACTATGGATGATGGGAACCATGTAGTGGTGGTTGTTTCTGCCATGGGGGATACTACAGACGAGTTAATTGAGCTGGCAAATAAGGTTGCGAAGCAGCCAAAAGAGAGGGAAATGGATGTATTACTTTCCACGGGGGAGTTAATTAGCAGCACTCTTCTAGCTATGAGCCTGGAGTCTTTGGGGTATAAGGCGATAAGTCTTAGTGGTGCCCAGGCGGGAATTAATACAGACTCCACACATAACAGGGCAAGGATTATTAGTGTTAGTACAAAACGAATACTTGAAGAAATTGAGAGAAATAATATTGTAATAGTGGCAGGATTTCAGGGGGTTAATCCTGAAATGGATACTACTACTTTAGGGCGAGGAGGGTCCGATACTACAGCAGTTGCTCTGGCCGCTAGCCTGAAAGCTGACCTGTGCCAGATTTATACTGACGTGGAGGGAGTATATG
Source organism: uncultured Dehalococcoidales bacterium (assembly GCA_964413335.1). GTDB lineage: Bacteria > Chloroflexota > Dehalococcoidia > GIF9 > AB-539-J10 > JAUUZT01. The sequence continues at coordinate 6,210 of CAYPSP010000017.1, read as the reverse complement.
CCGCAGATCCCAGAATTGTCCCTGAGGCGGTTAAACTGGAAGAAATTGGTTATGATGAGATGCTGGAAATGGCGAGCAGCGGGGCCAAAGTAATGCACCCCAGAGCAGTGGAATTGGGAGAGTTGTATAATATACCAATACTGGTGGCTTCAAGTTTTAACAAAACGTCCGGGACCATCATCCGTGAGGAGATATCTATGGAAGTAAGAAACAGGGTTAGAGGAATTGCTCATAATGCCAATGTGGCCAGTATCAGTCTTCTGGGAATTCCAAATCGTCCTGGTATTGCAGCCACCATCCTGGAGTCACTAGCTAAAGCAAATGTAAGCGTTGATATTATAGTTCAGAATATCAGTGTTGGGAACGCCACGGATTTTACGTTTACCGTGGACCGAAGTGATTTGGCTAAGGCAAAGTCTATTGTGGATCCACTGGTTGAGACTTTGGGCGCCAGAAAATGTGCTTCTGATTCTACACTGGCAAAAGTGAGTATAGTGGGAACCGGAATGCAAAATATGCCAGGATATGCTGCTATGATGTTCCGCACGTTTTATAAACAGGGAATCAATATTAAACTAATCAGCACTTCGGAGATAAAGATAACATGTATTATATCGGAGAGCGACATAATAGTTGCAGTTCGTGCCTTATATGAATCATTTGAAGCTGAGATTGAAAAGTCATCAAGGCCTTAGAGGCAGAAGCAATAATTAATATTTATGGAGAATAAATGAATTATAAACAAGGAGAAGTACAAAGTGAACTGGGGAAACGGCAGAGCGAGGAAGCTGTAGAATTGGCCATGCGTGGTTGTTGGGAGGAGGCAGTAGTGGTAAACCAGGGATTAATTGAAGGGACTCCTAGCGATGTCGGCGCTTACAATCGTCTGGGGAAAGCGTTGTATGAATTGGGAGAACTCAATAGGGCAATGGAGGCTTATAGTACCTCTTTGAAACTGGAGCCAACTAACGCAATTGCAGTAAAGAACCTTGCTCGTCTTAGAAAGAGGCTTGGGATAGCAGGGGAAAGCGCAACCGATAATATAAGGCAAGCTACTCAACCTACTACCAGTGATAGCATGAATGAACAGCATATCGTGGCAGAGAGGGGAAACAGCGAAAAGGAGGAATCTTCTGAAGAAATAAATGAAACTTTACCTGAGGGTTTCTCCTCACTTGAGTAGCTTGATTAGACTTAAAAGAGAATAATTGGAGGACTAAATGGAAACCACTGTGGAGAAGCCTATTGATTTAGAACAGGAAATGAAGAGTGCCTACCTTGACTATGCTATGAGTGTCATAGTTTCAAGGGCGTTGCCGGACGTACGAGATGGATTGAAGCCAGTACAGCGTCGGATACTTTTTGCTATGAATGATCTTGGCATGCGACACAATACTCCATACAGGAAGAGTGCCAGGATAGTAGGAGAGGTTCTGGGGAAATACCATCCACATGGAGATTCCTCGGTGTATGAAGCCATGGTTCGCATGGCACAGGATTTTTCTCTAAGGAATATGCTGGTCGAAGGGCAAGGCAACTTTGGCAGCATTGACAACGACCCTCCTGCCGCCATGAGATATACCGAGGCCAGGCTGGCTGAAATCGCTCAGGAAATGCTGATTGATATTGATAAAGAGACAGTTAATTTCATTCCCAACTTTGATGATTCTCTGCAAGAACCATCTGTCTTGCCTGCCCGGATACCTAACTTGTTGCTTAATGGCGCTTCTGGTATAGCCGTAGGGATGGCGACAAATATTCCCCCGCACAACCTTGGAGAGTTGTGTGAGGCGCTTGTCTATTTAATTGACAATCCCGAAGCGGAGGTAGCTGAACTAATGCAGTTTGTTAAGGGTCCCGATTTCCCTACAGCAGCTATTATTATGGGACAGGATGGAATAAGAAGCGCTTATGCCACTGGCAAGGGAAAGGTGGTTGTTCGTGCTAGAACCAGGGAGGTGGATGAAAAAGGGGAAAGGAAGAAAATAGTGATTACTGAGTTGCCCTATCAGGTGAATAAGGCGGCTTTAACTGAACGTATAGCGGAGTTGGTCAAGAACAAAAAGCTGGTTGGTATTTCCGAAATACGTGATGAGTCAGACAGGGAAGGAATGCGCCTGGTTATTGAACTGAAACGTGACGCGCAGTATCAGCGAGTGCTCAATAACCTGTATAAACATACCTCGATGCAGTCTACCTTTTTTATCAATATGGTTGTTCTGGTTGATGGACAACCAAGGCTGGTTGATCTCAGAGAGGCGTTGACCTGTTATATTGATTTTCGGCATGAGGTTATTACCAAACGTTCTCAATTCGAGTTAAAGAGAGCACAGAACAGAGCACATATTCTTGAAGGGTTTCTGACAGCCCTCGATAATATGGATGAAGTAATCAAGGTTATCAGAGGATCCGAGACAGTTGAAGATGCTCGGAACAACCTTATGGAAGCATTTACTCTTTCCCAGCTTCAAGCACAAGCTATCCTGGATATGCCTCTTCGCCGCTTGGCACATCTGGAGCGGCAAAAGATTGCTGATGAATATGCAGAGATTCTGAAGAACATCGCCTATTTAGAGGACTTATTGGCTAATCCGAGGAAGATACAATTTCTTATTAAGGAAGACCTCACACAATTGAAGGAAAAGTATGATGATGGGCGACGCACTGAAATCATCGAAGAGGAAATTGTAGATTTCCAACAGGAAGACCTTATTCCTCATGAGACAATGGTAGTTACCCTCAGCTGGAATGGTTTTATTAAAAGGATGCGCTCGTCAACATATAGACAGCAGGGCAGAGGAGGAAAAGGAGTTAAGGGGATGGGGACACGGGAAGACGATGCGGTAAAACAAATACTGCTGGCCGATACGCATGCTAACATGCTGTTCTTTACTAGTCGTGGCAGGGTATATTGTATAAAATGTTATGATATTCCTGAAAACCTGTCACGAACAAGCAAGGGAACTGCTTTGGTCAATCTGATTCCAGTCAATTTGGAAGATGGGGTAACAGCTGTTTTGGCGGTTACAGATTTTCTCCCGAATCAATACTTATTAATGGCGACAAGGAAAGGATTGATTAAAAAGACCTCTCTGGATAAATTTTCCTCTATCCGCAGGAACGGGGTAATAGCCATGGGGTTAAGGAAGAAAGATGTGCTGGTATCCGCAAAGATTGCAACTGCTTCTGGGGAGGTGGTGATGGTTACCCGGAAGGGCAGGGCTATTCGTTTCAAAGTGGAGAACCTGCGTACAGCCTCGCGTACCAGTGGAGGGGTGCGTGGCATACGCATTGATGATGATCAACTGATTGGCATGGACGTAATTTTCTCGCAGTGTTATTTACTTACGGTGACGAAAAAAGGGTTTGGCAAGTTATGTGCGGCAGATCACTATCCGATACATCAGCGAGGAGGGAAAGGGATACAGACCCACAAGGTGAACAGTAAAACAGGTGAAATTGCAGACGCAAAACTGGTGAGCAAGAACGAAAAGGATTTACTGCTGTTGTCTACGGAAGGCAAGATAGTAAAGATCCCCATGGAGAAAGTGTCGGAGCGGAGTAACAGACGAACCATCGGGGTGAAAGCGATGTCCTTAAATGAGAGCGAGTCTATAGTTTCAATAACATCGCAGCTAACGGTAGAGCTAGAACAGCAGCAGTTGATTTAGGGAGCATCAGCTGGTTGCTGAACTATGGTGTCGGCAACCAGCGTTGATTTGCTGTTCTTTGACTTTTTTATTCTTTCGGAACAGGCTTCATTCCATCTCTGCAAGCCGCAGGCTTGACAGTTTCCATGGCGGCAATCTTGCGTGAATTCCCGTTGCCAGAGTTTGTTGTACTCTTTCTTGAGGAACTCTGTGCTGACACCAGTGTCGATATGACTCCAGGGCAGGAGTTCCTCCAAATCCCGTTGCCGGTTAGCGTAGAAAGAGACGTCAAGTCCACAGGTAGTGAAGGCATCAAGCCAATTCTGGTAATTGAAGTGGTCACTCCAGGCATCAAAGCGGCATCCTGATAACCATGCGTTGTAAATAACTTTACCCAAACGACGGTCGCCACGAGACAGTGCTGCCTCGACCATGCTGTTATTGATAGCAGCCCAGGAGAATCCTACATTTAAATGGCGCAGCCCTCGTTTTAGAATATCACGTTTGGAGAGGAGTCTCTCTTTTGTATCCTGTGCTATCCATTGGAAGGGGGTGTGAGATTTTGGAATGAATACGGAGGCGCTGATTTGCAGTCTGAACTTTCTATCAATACTACGTACCTTTGCTATCAATTCGACGATACTTTTTACGTCATCTTCGCTTTCGTCTGGTAACCCCAGCATGAAATATAATTTAAACTTTGTCCACCCTCTATTTACAGCAGTGGAAATAGTATCTAACAGCATCTTCTCTGAAATGTCCTTGTTGATTATGCGTCTCATCTTTTCACTGCCCACTTCAGGGGCGAAAGTCAAGGTCAGTTTATGGCGTGAAGGCAATATGCTCATCAGGTTGATAGTGTTTGTATCGAGGCGAAGGCTGGGTAAGGAAAAAGTAAGGTTCTTTCCCCAGTACTGGTGAGATAACCTGGTAATAAGCTCGGTGATATTAGTATAATCACCAGTACTGAGTGAAAGCAGGGATATTTCATTATAGCCACAGTTATGTTCCATGCTATTTACTGTGTCTTCTATCTCCTGCAAGGGACGCTCTCTGACGGGGCGGTATATCATTCCCGCCTGGCAGAAGCGACAGCCGCGTGTACATCCCCGTTGTATCTCGATGTTGCCATGGTCATGTACTATTTCAATATAGGGTACTATTGGGCTGGTTACGGGCGGAGGCAACTTGCTCAGTATTCTACGTTGGATTACAGGTTTGGCACTGACCGTTGTCGGGTAGAATTCTTGTAGAGAGCCATCCTCTTTGTATTTAACCTGATAGAAGGAGGGGATATATATTCCTCTGATACTGGCGGCCTGTGATAGTAGTTCTTCCCTTTTTCCCTTATGTGCCTGAAGGACTTCCAGCAGTTCGAGTATCACCTCTTCCCCTTCGCCGATGACAAACAGGTCTATGAAGTCTGCCATCGGTTCGGGATTTAATGCGCAGCTACCTCCTGCGATTATAAGCGGATAAGAGTCATTTCTCTGAGATTTCAGAGGGGGGATTTGTGCCAAATCCAGGATGTTCAGCACGTTGGTATAGGTGAGTTCGTAACCAAGGGAAAAGCCGATGATATCGAAGTCACGCAGTGGACGTTTGGATTCCAGGCTGAAGAGAGGGATACCATGCTCACGGAGTTTCGCCTCCATGTCCAGCCATGGGGCGTAGACCCTCTCGGCGAGAATGCCGGGTTGTGAATTCAACAGGTTATATAAAATAGGCAGAGCCAGGTTTGAAGCACCAAGCTCATATGTTTCTGGATAGCATAAGGCGGCCCTGAAAGGAGTCTGTCCCCAGTCTTTAACGATGCTGTTCCATTCACCCCCTGTGTAACGTGCAGGTTTAGAAACCTGGTTTAAAATGGCGTCAAGGTTATTCATGTTGTTTGTCACAGGCCATTATTATAACGGCTTATCGGCTTGCTCTTCAAAGCAGAGGGCAGGTTGAATGTATTGAAACAATAGTGCTTTGCCATTGAGAGGAGCTAAGCTTGAAGTTGTTCCAAGGGTTTATGAAGTAATATTACTCACGAATATCTATTAAGGTTGACGAAAATGATGATTTACGTTAACCTATAAAGATAACAGGTTAACGATATGAAATCAGCCATATTAAATTTACTACGTGATAGAGGAGAAGAGGTCTCAGGGGAAGTATTGAGTAAGGAACTTGGCACTTCCAGGGTTTCAGTCTGGAAACATATCAGTGGTTTGAGAGAGGCTGGTTATGTAATAGAGGCTTCTTCTAGAGGGTATCGGCTGATGTCCTCTCCTGATTTACTGCTGGGATGTGAGTTTCCTGAATGGGGAAAGAAGTTTCAGCATTTTACTACTGTCGATTCTACTATGGATGTTGCTCGGGTATTGGCGGATAGAGGGGCTGAAGGGGGAACCGTAGTGGTGGCTGAATCTCAAAATAGAGGGAGAGGGCGATTGAGCAGAGAGTGGTTTTCTCCTCGAGGGGGGATTTACTTTACCCTGATATTAAGACCAGAGATTACACCTGTATATGCACCAAGGCTGAATTTAATGGCATCGGTTGCCGTAGCCAGGAC
>CAYPSP010000016.1:5901-14929 GCA_964413335.1 uncultured Dehalococcoidales bacterium | reverse complement strand
TAATGTTCAGGAACAGGGAAGTACTGGAGCACTCAAGATAATCAAGTACTATGATATAGATGGCGATGGTGACATGGGCTGGTGGATAGAGAGATGGGGCCTAGATGAACATGATCTCATGGTATTTCAGTACTGGTGGCATCAGCTTACATGGGATTTCACCATCTCAAATGGCAATACCTGGTCTGCAACAACTGGACGTAATGCTGATGCAACTATCGCTCTGGCACCCGGTGTTTACACTGTAACTGAACTACAAAAAGATGGATGGGTATGCACTGACCCAGGTAGCGGTCTTTCAGAAGAGATAACCATAATAGCCGGCGAGACAACAGAGGTTGACTTTGGGAATAAGCCTGCTTGTGATAGCCCCTGTAGCAGTAATGGTAATGATATGAATAGCAGGTTAATAGACTCTGAAGAATTCACTACAATAGACTCCTTACAGCAAGATATTGATGAAATGCTAGCATGGTTAGAAGAATTCATACCAGGTACGAATATCACCAAAGAAGACCTTCTATTAGCTCTAACTACAAATAACAGTTTAAAAATTATAAAGACACAAAAGTAACTTATCGAACGGCTAACATCTTTTTCATAATTGATGTAGAATACGTGGAATTGTAAATCAAAGACATATGAAAAAGATGTTAGCGAAGGGACAGAAGCTTAAAATTGCTATAGATACCATGGGAGGTGACTATGCTCCCATGGAAATAGTGAAAGGAGCTGTTGAAGCCGCCAGCAAAGGAAAAACAGAGATAGTCCTTGTTGGCCCAGAAACTTTACTTGAGAAAGAGCTGAGTAAATACGACATCTCAGATCTTCCAATTACCCAGGTTAAAGCTGAAGAGGTCATTAAAGAGGGTGAGGCTCCCGCCTTTGCTATATACCACAAACCAAATGCAACTATAAATGTTGCTATGGAATTGGTTAAGTCGGGCGCCGTTGATGCTATTCTCAGTGCCGGACCCACAGGGGCAGTAGCAGTAAGTGCTATGAAAATCCTGGGGTTAATGCCAGGCATTAATCGTCCAGTCATTTGTGCACCTTTTGTAGGACTTGCCCCCAATACAGTGCTTGTTGACTGTGGTGCCAATGTTGATTGTAAACCGCACCACCTTTTGTCTTTTGCAGTTATTGGGTCTGTCTATGCTAAAAAACTATTTAATGTCAGCAAACCAAAAGTTGCCCTTCTAAGTGTCGGTGTTGAAGAAGGCAAGGGCACTACATTGACAAAAGAGGCATATACTCTTCTCCAGAATAGTGGCTTAAATTTTATTGGTAATATTGAAGGCTACGATATCCTCGCTGAAAAAGCTAATGTCATCGTTTGCGATGGTTTAATTGGCAATGTACTAATGAAATTCTACGAGAGGATGGGTCACTATTTTGCCAGATGGCTGAGGCGTCAGGTAGACATCCTTCCTCTTGCCGGATCGGTTATGAAAATACTTGATCAGGTAAGATTATTCAACAGAATAACCAGAAATGAACGCGATGGTGGGGCACTGCTATGGGGAGTTAGGGGCATGGTCCATCTGCTGCATGGCGATAGCCAGGCAAAACAGGTAACTCAAGCTATAAAGAGAACAGCAGAACTTGTTAATCTGGATGTAGTGAACTTTCTGGAAACCGAACTATCTAAGATGAACAATATTTAACAACTCGATCACCGATGATACTACCAGGTTGGTATGAGTGATTACAGGTTCTGATATTCACTGATTGCTATATAGATATTGTCATCCCCTCATAGCCCAGTCCAATATCAGCATTAAGTTCTATAGCCACCTGTTCAATTTCTTCTTTTATCTGTTGTTCATAAGGAAGTGCTCTATGGATAACAATCACTCTTGGCAAATATCCCTTTATTTTTCTAAATTGATTAAGTTCTTCTTTAACTGACTGAGGAGATAGATGTCCACTCTTAGCTAGTTCTTCAGTGAATTTGCTTGGTGCCGTAGCCTCTATAATAATTAATTGAGGATTAATATGAGACCAACAGTCATATAATCCTGGACCCGTATCGCCTGTATAGAATAGGCTGTTTCCTGCTGCTGAAGTAACCAGATAACCAACACTTGGTACACTATGATTAACTGGTACGGGTAAGACCTCATATCCCTCTATAGTCTCTTTTTTATAAGGCTCTATTTCACGAAGCTTTAAAGGAGACCTATCCTGCACTGGCGATACAGGCTGAGGGTTCATAGAACCTTTCAAGACCAGGGTAGGATTTTTCAGTAAATCAACATATATTCGGCCATCAAGCAAACATGGAATAATAACATCGAAGGTCTGTGGTAGCGCATGAACTGTCACCTGTCCCTGCCAAAGGATAACATTGAAGCCCAACGTAGGTAGGTCTCGAGTATGATCAAGATGATGATGGGTGAGCAGTACAGCTTTAATTTTCTGTTGCTGGGAAAGTGTCAGTGAAGAAGCTAACCCTCCTGCATCGATAGCCAACCGCTCATCGATTAGCAGACAAGTAGGGTGCGCGTTTTTACTCTCAAGGTCATGAGCTCCAAGGATACTCAGTTCCATTTTGCTTGTTGATTTATGACCTGCCCTGTTGCGCCAGAGAATTTGCTCCATTCAGAAAGTTTCTCTGCCATAATCCGATAGCCCTTCTCTGTTAGCTGGTAGTAACGTCTCTTCTGTTTCTTAGCTACCTGTTGCCACGAACTCAACACAAGGCCATTCTTCTCTAATCGGCGTAAGGCGGAATAAACTGTACTCCCGGTAAGTTTGAAATAACCATTGCTTCTCTGTTCCAACTCTTTAGCAACTCGATACCCATGCATAGGCAAATCACTAATGATGAAAAGCATCAATGGCTCAACGACCCCACCCAATAATTGCTGCATATATGTATGAGGCATCTTAAATTAAGTCTAACATTATTGAAGCATTGTGTCACTTACTTGTGCAGACTTGTTTCGATAGTATATGAATATTCTGAAATCATGTTTCTCCATGGGGAGAATAGATAGTTGCTAGCATGATATAATAATTATATATGAAAATTGGTAAGAAACTTTCTTATTTAATAATAATACTCTTGCTGTTAGTCCAGATACTGGGGTCTTCCGGTTGCCTCCTCTATTTACCATTACTTCCATCACCAGATGCCCCCCCTAGTAGCCCAGATACTCCCAGTGTTACGAATGAACACATAGACCCTTCTTGGGCTATTCCCTCAACAGATAACGATTCTCTCTACTTACCTGATATCGCCAGTGTCGTCAGCAAGGTAATGCCCGCTGTTGTTTCTGTCACTACTGAAATGACAGTCAGGGATATCTTCCAGAGAGAATACACTCAATCTGCAGCAGGCTCTGGAGTGATAATTGACGACAAAGGGTATATCATCACCAATAACCATGTTGTCTCAGGAGCAGAAGAAGTTCACGTAGAATTGGCAGATGGTCGTATTATACCTGCTGTTGTAGTAGGTGTAGATGCTCTGACTGATTTGGCTGTTCTTAAAATAGAGGCAACAGAGCTATCACATGCCATGCTTGGGGACTCATCTCAACTCTCGGTAGGTGATTGGGCATTAGCAATTGGTAATGCATTGGGCGAAGGTATTTCCGCCACTCAGGGAATTATAAGTCGACTAAATATTTCTCTGGCTATTAAAGGAAATACTCTTTCGGATTTGATACAAACTACTGCAGCTATAAATCCAGGAAACAGTGGTGGACCATTGTTAAATATGGCTGGTGAGGTTATAGGTATAACCAGTATTAAACTGGCCAGTATTGAGGTGGAAAGCGTAGCTTACGCTATCAGTATCAATAGTGCTGAACCAGTAGTTACATCATTGATTCAACAAGGCTATGTAAGCCGCCCTTGGTTAGGAGTAGCCCTATACACGGTTGATTCTTATGTAGCAGCGCAATATGACCTCGCTGTTGACGAAGGAGTACTCATTGGAGAAGTAATAACCAATAGCCCAGCAGATATTGCGGGGTTGAAAGAAGGCGATGTAATTATCGACTTCGATGATAATATAATCAAAAACAGCGACGATCTATTCCAGGCTATTAATAGTTGTGAGATTGGACAACAGGTAAAAATAGTTTTTGTGAGAAACGAAGAAACAAACAAGGAAGTTTGGGCACAGCTAGCAGAGAGCCCTCCTCCATGGGATTAATTTAGTTTTCTTTACGAACTGCCAGCAAGATATCTTTATCCGAGATTCTATACTTTTCTTGATACGATTGATTTGGGGGATAGCTATCTATAAGTTGCAATGACAATGTTTCCCGTTTAATGTAGTCACTATAATCCATTAACACTTTGGTTACCAACTCATCTGCCTGATAATAGCTTACAATGTGGTCAGATATCTCAAAATTGGCTGCCTTTCGCATATTTTGAAGGCGACGTACAATTTCTCGACTCATCCCTTCCGCCAATAGTTCATCTGATATTTCAGTATCTATTGCTACCCAATTATCACCATCTTTTGCCAGACAAAAGCCTGAGGCATTCAGTCCCATTTCTTCTGTCACAAATTCTATTTCCTTTACATTAACCTCTTCTTTTATCTCCCTGGAGAGTCGTTTTAATGCATCTCTATCTGTTTTAGAACTTGCTTTAACTAGAAGTCGAGCTAACGGTTGACGTACCTTGATGCCAGCTTTAGCTCGAGCAGCACGGCCAAGACTGGAAATTTTTATTGCAAATTGCACATCATCATTAAGCTGTTTATTTATCATTTTTTCATCAGCTACAGGAAAATCTGTTAAATGTACGCTTTCCGGTGCATCAACATCACAAGATTTTACCAAGTTCTGATATATTTCCTCTGCCACAAAAGGAACTAATGGAGCCAAAAGTTTGCAAAGACTGATCAGACATTGGTATAAGGTATAATAGGCTGCTTGTTTATCATTATCGTTCTCGCTTTTCCAAAAGCGACGACGATTCCTCCTAACATAGTAATTAGAAAGATTATCAATAAAAGTCTGTATATAGCGTGCTGCTGATGTAGGATCGTAATTATCTAGCGAAGTAGTTACTTTACTAAATAATATATTTAGTTCCGAGATAATCCAGTTATCCAGAACGCTATATGATTCTTGAGTTGGTTCACTAGGTACAAAATTGTCAATATTTGCATAGAGAGTGAAAAATGAATAGGTATTCCATAATGTTAACAGAACCTTCCTCATAGTCTCCTGGACCATTTGCGCAGAGAAACGATGAGTATTCTCACCTGGTACTGCTGCTAATAAATACCAACGGATAGCATCAGCACCATAACTATCTATCACCTTCCAGGGATCAATCACATTCCCCTTTGACTTACTCATTTTTTCCCCTCGCTCATCAACCACATGACCAAGACAAATGACATTTTTAAAAGATGGTTGGTTAAATAGTAACGTAGATAAAGCATGTAAGCTATAGAACCAGCCCCTAGTTTGGTCAATCGCCTCACAAATAAAGTCAGCAGGATAGTTAGAACTGAACTCTTTTTCATTTTCAAATGGATAATGCAGTTGGGCTATTGGCATAGCACCAGAATCAAACCAACAATCAATTACCTCAGGCACTCGCCACATCGCTTCCCCACATTCAGGACAAATAACAGGAATTTCATCAACATATGGTCTATGAAGATCTTTAAGTTGTTCCGCATCTCTAATTTGCTTATCATCAAGAGATGTACCTTCAAATTTACCAGGCATGGCTTCCTTCAATCTCTTGTATCCTGCTTGTAACTCTTCTATGCTTCCTACACATTGTATATGGTTGCAGTTTTTACAACGCCATATAGGTAATGGCGTGCCCCAATAGCGCTCTCGAGAAAAAGCCCAATCAACGTTATTATTTAACCAATCACCAAAACGACCATTCTTAATATGATTTGGGTACCAATTAATCCTAGCGTTTCCGGAGATGAGTTCATCTTTTACTGCCGTTGTTCGAACATACCATGCTAGTTTGGCATAGAAAAGAAGAGGAGAGTCACAGCGCCAACAGAAAGGATAGCTATGAGTAATCTTGCCGCTTCTGTAAAGCAATCCACGCAATTTAAGGTCAGCTAATATTAATGAATCCGCATCCTTAACAAATTCCCCAGCAAAGGTATAACTCCCTGTTATCTTACCCTCAAGATCCACTGGTTGGATAAAATCCAACCCTTTGTTCATACCAGTTTCAAAGTCAACCTCTCCAAAAGCAGGTGCAATATGAACAATCCCCGTTCCTTCATCCATAGAAACAAAATCCGCGCCTATCACAGGATAATCCAGTTTTTCTTTTACCTGCTGCTTATTAAGCGAAGGTAAACTTATACGTGACGTGTCAAAATCATGTGGGTTAAAAAGTGGTTCATAACGAAATCCAATAATATCTGCCCCTGAAATACTGTCTAACTCTGTATATTCCTGAAGATTAATCTTGTTAATGAGTTGCGTAGCAACAATTAGATAATCTTTTTCCCCTTTCATGATGCTGTACCTATCACTTATAGATACAGCTAGCGCAGTGTTTCCTGGTAGAGTCCAAGGTGTTGTTGTCCAGGCAAGTAAATACAGAGGTTTGTTTTCTATTACCTTATCAGATAACAGAGACTTAATAGCTGCATCAGATAGAGATAATGGAATACAAACTTTAAACTTAATATATACTGACGGGTCTTCAGTATCATCGTGGTAACCAAGAGCCACCTCGTGTGAGCTAAGGGAGGTACCACATCTGGGGCAATATGGAACAACTTTATACCCTTGATAAATGAACCCCTTCTCCCATAGCTGCTTTATAATCCACCAGCAGGATTCAATATAATTGTTATCCATTGTTATATATGGATGTTTCGTGTCCACCCAATAACCAATACGCTCAGTTGCAGCTTCCCACTCCTTGAGATACTTATGGACACTCTCACTGCAACGCTGGTTGAATTTAGCTATGCCATATTCCTCTATTTGGTTTTTACTATTAAAACCCAGCTCTTTTTCCACTTCCATTTCTACCGGTAACCCATGACTATCCCATCCTGCTTTTCTGGGAACATAGTATCCCTGCATTGTTTTATATCGACAAATGACATCCTTATATAAACGTGATAACACATGATGAATACCCGGAGAGCCATTAACAGTGGGAGGACCTTCATAAAATATATAGCGAGGTTTATCTTGTTTCCCCTGGAGACTTTTCTCAAAGATTCTATGTTCCTGCCAAAACTGAAGAACCTGTTGCTCCATTTGGGGAAATTTGATTTTGTTATCTACTTTATGAAACATTAATCAGTGTTCTGTAATAGAAATTGCTACTTTCCTGTTTTTGCCTTCGCCAATACTATAAGTAGTAATATCAGGATAGTCGACTAAAGCTAAATGAATAAGGCGACGCTCGTCGGCTGGCATTGGCTCTAATGTCATAGTACTACGTCTCAACTTGACCTGTTCTGCCATTCGTAAAGCCAAACTCTCCAAATTTTCCTGTCGTTTCTTTTGGTAACCACAAACATCAACATTAAATGGCAACCAAGTATCGATTTTATTAGCTATCATAGCTCTAATAATATACTTTAGACTAGCTAACGTACGACCACCACGCCCAATTAGTATACCAAGATCATCACCTTCAATATCTACAGTAATTGACTCTCCATTAAATGATGTATCTACTTCAGCAGACACCCCTAACAAATTCAGCAACTCTTCAACTATATTAAGACTAATTTCTTCTACATTTTTCTCAGAATCTACTAGTGGTTTAGCTCTAATGATGGCTTGTTCCTTGAATATTCCTTTTCTTCCCTTCTTAACTATCTCTATGTCAAGTTGCTCTCGGGCTAAACCTAGTTTCTCCTCAGCTTCAACAGTAGCCTCTTCTATTGTTTTAGCTGTTATTTCCAACTCTTCCATATATCTACCTCTTGCCAGTGAGAATTTGTTTGAATACTATCTCTGAATATTACAGTGCAACCCCAAGTTCTCCTCTTACTTCCTAGACTTCGATCCTGCAGAGGAAAAGGGATTGGTTAAATAACCCCAGCCACCACCAAGGAAATATTGTGTGCCAATTCCAACCAAGTTAGAAACCAACCAAAAAATAGCTAAACCGCTGGGGAACATCAATACGAAAGCACCAAACATAAACGGCATCATTATTTGCATTGATTGTGCCGTGGATTGCTGTTTTGGATCAGCACTGGGAACAGTCGTCATTTTTTGCTGCACCCACATGCTGCCTCCAACCAAAATGGCCAAAAAGAAATCGCCAGAACCAGCTAAGTCCAACCACAAAAAGTGGCTATTTAGCGGAAGTGCATGGCTTACTGCCTGCCACGAATAGAGACGGTGCGATAGGTCCAACAGGTTTTCTGGTGTTGTTGCTAAAGCTCTCATAATTGACTGATAAAGAGCAATCCACACAGGGAACTGAATCAGCATTGGCCCCATACAACCTATGGGGTTAATACCTGACTCTTTGTATAGCTTCATCGTCTCTTGCTGAAGTTTCTGTTTATTTTTGCCGTACTTCTTTTGTAGTTCCTGCATTTTAGGCTGCAGGCTCTGCATGGCTTTGGTTGACTTTAGTTGCCGCATACTAACAGGTAGAAGGATGAGACGAACGATAACTGTAAGCAATATTATAGCCAGCCCAAACTGTACTTGCTTTGGTAACACACCAGAGAGGGCTATTAGGCCGTTTAGTGTAGGATCAACAATGATTAAATACCAAAGATCAGTCATTTTATTTATCTTGCTCTTGTTCTAAAGAATACATCCAGCTAATATTTGCCTGCTCTACATCTATAGCGAATAAAACATCATTTTGAGTATGCACATATACTATCCCTTCACTGTAGCAAAGAGAGGACCGTATTGTTGCACCAGTTGTAGATACTATATCACTACTCGAGTCCTCTAAGCCCCTGACCCTATTGCCGTCTCCAGTAATCTTGTCTACAAGAAAAATGTTACCGGATTCACTTGCTACAACAAGTAACCCACTCGCCATAACAGGCGCCGAAACAACGGAATCCCCT
>CAYPSP010000016.1:0-5891 GCA_964413335.1 uncultured Dehalococcoidales bacterium | reverse complement strand
CAAATTTTGTCTCCGGTTGATACATCAAGTGCATATACCAGTCCATCTAGAGACCCTGCATAAACAATACCCTCATCTACCAGGGGAGTACCCCAGAACCAATTTCCTGCTTGAAACTTCCATAAAGGAGTGTCATCTCCTATTCTAACTGCATAGAGATTCCGGTCGACAGTTCCGGCAATAATGATATCTTCATATATCGCTGGTGACGAAACAAAGCCAGTCTCAGCCTTGAAAGACCAGGGTAATAAATCTCCACTAGTTATTGATAGGCCACGAATTTGTCCATCAAAAGTGCTTACATACAAAGTATCATCCCTTATCACTGGAGTTACCCATAATTTTTCACCTAGTGGCTCCGATTTCCATAACTCATCACCATAACGACTATCTAAAGCATAAACTCTACTATCTGAACTACAAATGTAAACAGCATCACCAGCTACTGCTGGACTACCTACAATAGGTGCAATTAAATCATCAGTTCTGGGATAAGCCCATTCCCTATCCCTTAGTTGAGGAAAAGGCAAGTTACTGTTTCTAGCTAAAGGGTTTATCATAAAAACCTTGCCATTATATATACCTATACATGTTAACCCGTCAGTTAAAACAGGGGTCCCATATATACTTACTGACGCAGATGAACTACTACATGACCAACCCTTCGATGGTATTATTGGACTATATGACCATTCCCCTTCTGAAGAAGGAAATTTCTCACCAGCAAGGCGTGATGCCGGATTAATTGCTACAATCCTGCCATCTGTAGTACCCGTGTATAGAATACCCTCATGGCAGTTAACACCGGAAAATCCAATAGGCTCTCGCTGCACTCCTGTGCAACCAGTGAATACTAATAACAAACTAACAATACTAATAAAAATTACAATCCTAATTATTCTATTTTTCATGTTGCTTACCTTGAGATAACTATTTAAGGGACTGGATCATACCCCCCCTTTGAGAAAGGATGACAATGAACCAGCCTTTTCAATGCCAGCCAACTGCCTTTAATAAATCCATACTGCGTAATTGCTTCCATCGCATAATAAGAGCATGTAGGTTGGAAACGACAATAATGAGGAATAATAGCCGAGGTTGTCACCTGATATAGTTTAATTAGAATTTGTGCCAGTCGTTTCACTATCTTTAAACAGTACTTTCGCTTTAATCAACAAGTAAATCAATACATCTCTTAATTGATAATATTGCGCAGTGCTCGCTCCTCTACGTGCAATAATAACTATGTCCCATCCTGGGGATATCTTCTGCAATCGGCATATCTCTTTAAGTCGCCTTTTTACTCGATTACGTATGACAGCTTTCCCTACAGCTTTGCTTACTGAAAAACCATACCGACTAAAGTTATATCCATTCGGCATGATTTTTACCACAACCAAGCGACTTACATATGCATTCCCTTCTTGATAAACCGTAGAATACTGATCCTTCTTGGTTAATAACCATGGATCCTTCATATTAACGTTTTTAAGCAGGAGTCAGTTTCCAACGTCCTTTGAGCCGTCTAGCTCTAAGTATTCGTCTTCCTCCACGAGTACTTAACCTGGCCCTGAAGCCCAATTTTCGCTTTCGTGAAACCCTTTTTGGTTGATAAGTTCTTTTTGGCATAATTATTCTCTCAACCCCTCTGTTGGCGTACGCCAACACCACCTGACTCCCAGATATGGCTTGGGGCATAAGGCAATAAAGCTAAGAATCGTGCCCTCTTGATGGCTGTTGCCAATTGCCGTTGGTGCTTTGCACAAGCCCTGGTTTTGCGACGTGATCCTATTTTCCCTCGATTTGTAATACAACGAGATAAAATAGCAACATCTTTATAATCAATGACTATTTTCTCAACGCAGAATGGACAAGCCGGTGGATTAGGAGTATAGCGCCTCGTTTTATTCGGTCGTCTATAGCTAATCAATTTTCACTTCCTTCTTCGTTTTTGTCAAAAGGTAAATTATCAGGTTCAAGCTCACCTGTATCTGGTAAAGAAGTAACCCCTGATTTACCCAAAAAGAGCACAAGGTTTGCAATAATTTCAACCGTGAAGTGCATCTGCCCATCCTTCCCTTCCCAGTTCCGTGTATGTAAACGGCCTTCCACATAAACCTGACGCCCTTTAGCTAAATACTGGTTACATCTCTCTGCCAGTTTCTGCCAAGCAATCACGTTAAACCATTCAGTTTCTTCTTTTGGTTCCCCATTGGAACTGTTATAACGATAAGTGGTGGCAACACTAAAAGAGGTAACAGGACTGCCGCTTGGGGTATATCGCATTTCGGGGTCTTTACCAAGATTGCCAATAATGATGATTTTATTTAAGCTTGCCATTTATTTACTCTTTTTTATTATTAGAGATCGAATTATTTCTTGCGAACCCTTTATATCATCATCCAGTTCTTTAAGAAACTTGGGTTCTAATTTGAATTGTGTCAACATGTATTCACCTTCGGCAAATCCCTTAATCGGATAAGCTAACCTTTTCTTCCCCAGTTGTTTCGTTTCTTCTACAGTTCCTTCTTTATCACTGATTAACTGGTTCAGCTTATCTATTACTTTAGGTTTTTCCTCTTCATCAATCCCTGGATTAACTATAAATACCATTTCATAATCACTCATTTATCTCACACCTGTATCGAATTTGACGTATTATATCATGATGAGAGCTATAATTTAAACGGCCATTGTTAAATAACAAAATATCTTACCTGATAAGAAGTAATAATTAAGAATTACTTTACCTTTCTCTTTGTATCAAGAGGCTATAACAACTGTATCTATTTCTATGAATATTGAGCTTCAGGCAAAGCTAGTGCTACAATTTTACATGTGAAGTTATCTGAGCTCGGGGAATTCCGTACAATCAATCTTATACACAAAATTGTCAACAAATTCGCAGATCCTCAACAATTATCGCAGCAGAATCTTTTACTTGGTATTGGGGATGATACTGCCGCTTGGCAGGGTAATTGCAGTACTCAACTAGCCACAACAGACACACTAGTTCAGGATGTCCATTTCCATCTAAATACTATTACATGGGAGGAATTGGGGTGGAAATCCATAGCTGTAAATCTGAGTGATATTGCAGCTATGGGAGGATCGCCCCAGTATGCCTTAGTTTCTCTTGCTATACCCGCCAATCTCTCAAGTCAGCATATATCTGCATTTTATGAAGGCATGGCGTCATTGGCTGCCAAATTTGGAGTCTCTATCGTCGGCGGCAACCTCAGCTCTGCTCCGTATGTGGTTATAACTATCACTGTCATAGGATATTCGGAGAGTAATAAACTCCTTCTACGGTCAACCGCAAAAACAGGAGATCAAATAGCGGTTACTGGGCACCTTGGTTTATCTAGGGCTGCTCTAAAAGTATTGGAAAATAATATTAAATTGCCAACGGAGGCATTTGAATTATTTAGGCAGAGACAATTCAGGCCTATTCCTAGAATAAATGAGGGGCAGACTTTATTAAAACAGGGAGTAAAAACAGCTATAGATATAAGCGATGGTCTGGTTGCCGATCTAATGCATATTTGTAAGGCCAGTAAGGTCAACGCTAAAATTTTTATGGATCGTATTCCAATTCACCCTTTATTAAAAGCTAATTTCACCGAATATAAAAAAATAGCCCTATACGGAGGTGAAGATTACGAACTTCTCTTCACTGCCAATAAAGATACTATTAATATACTAAAACGAATTTTAGATTGTCCCATTACTGTTATTGGTGATATAGTGAATAAGGAATTTTCAGCCCAGGTAGTTCTGCTAGATGATAAAGGAAGAATTGCCCCATGTGAAGAGAATGGCTGGGATCATTTCAGAGATGTCCATCTTACACATAAAATCAGATAGCCCTGAACAAACTCAACTACTTGGAAAACACCTAGGTGAGCTAGTTCTAGAAGGTGATGTTGTACTTCTTGAAGGTGAACTGGGAACTGGCAAAACTTGTCTGATTCAGGGGATTGCCCATGGACTTGGGATAAAACAGTATGCATTCAGCCCTTCTTTCGTACTTATTAGAGAATATTATGGGCGGCTTCCCCTATACCATATAGATCTCTACCGCCTAAACAACATAGAGGAAATTGATGAACTGGGATTAGAAGAATATCTATACGGTAATGGTATTTGTGTAATCGAATGGGCCAGGAAAGGATTACCTGTACTACCTCATGACCATCTTCTCATTGAGTTAAATTATGTTTCAACTTACGAGACACAACGTGATATCAGTATTTTCCCCAAGGGTAAACGTTATTTCAAATTAATTCAGCAACTTACGCCAATTATAAATAGAGAGCAAATATGGAATTAGCACTGAATACGTCTTCTAAAAACAATAGTATTGCCATATCCCAAGAAGGAGAGGTCTTGAACGAAATGGTATGGCTGTCCAGTCATAATGAAACAGTAGAATTGATTCCGAATTTAAATCGTCTGCTAAAGCAGACTCAAGTAAAAGCCGACCTGCTCCAAACCATAATTGTAGCTATAGGCCCCGGAAAATTTAACAGTTTAAGAGTTGGATTGGGCATAGCCAAAGGTTTGTCTTTTTCACTTGATATTCCGCTAATTGGCATAAGTACACTAAATGTGA
Source organism: uncultured Dehalococcoidales bacterium (assembly GCA_964413335.1). Classification (GTDB taxonomy): domain Bacteria; phylum Chloroflexota; class Dehalococcoidia; order GIF9; family AB-539-J10; genus JAUUZT01. The sequence goes on along the minus strand of CAYPSP010000016.1, from coordinate 1,276 downwards.
TGGCTTATCCCTTCGCTAATAGTAAATTACAGATACACCCAATCCAAAAAGCCAATGGCAATAATATTGCTACAGCTATTTACCAACAAAGTCATACATGGCAGTGCATAAAACCAGCCTACCTTACTACTCTTGAACTTCTCTACAATCAAGTAGAGCAACAAACACTCTTTTGTGGTGAAATCGACAACGATATGGTGAATGATATAGAGCAGCATCTGGGTTCTCTTGCTGTAATACCCAATATTACTAAAATTTCTTATATTGCTTCTTTAGCTGCACTGGGGTGGAAACGATTCCTCAACGGGGAACAAGATAATATAGCCACCTTACAACCTTTATACCTTCGTCCTCCTCACATAACTGAACCTCGAAAGAAAAATACTATCCCCACACATATCCAATCTCATAATTTAAACCACCAAAACAGCAGCTCTCCCTATAAAGAATAAGAGTCCTGCAAATATATTTAAACAAGAAACAAAATGAAAATGAGAACAACAGAGATAATGAATGATAGATCGGGAGATTTTAATCTTTGTTTCGCTTGTGGCAAAGATAATCCTATAGGCTTAAAATTAAACTTTTCATATGATGGAAAACAGGTCAAATCAGAATTTATACCAGGTAAATATCACCAAGGTTGGAAAAATATCATCCACGGCGGTATTCTGTACACTCTTCTAGATGAGGCGACGGCTTACGCCGTTCTATGTCATGGGGTTGACTCCTGTGTAACAGTAAAAAGCCAGATAAAATTTATCAATATGGCACCTTTAGAGATTCCAATTCAAATTTCTGCTCAAGTTACTAATGCTACCAAAAGATTAATTGAGGCCGAGGGGATACTTTGCCTTAAAGATAATACCGTTATTGCTGAAATAAAGTCTCTTTTCTACGTAAAAGGACATACAAATAAGGCGGTATTATGTAACATGGATAGGGTTATTGCTGATTCGGCGGGGATTCATTTTGCAGCTTGGCAAGAAGTCTTTAGCAGCAGAGGCGTACACTTCACTAAAGATGAATTTACCGGGCTCTCCAATACTTGCCCCTTCTCAATAATTCATAGAGTTCTAGGAAAAAATTTGTCTAAGAAATTTATCAATGATTTATTACAGAAAAAAGAAAGAATATGCTACAAGAAATTGAGGGGAAATGTCAGGGCTTTTCCCAATGCAATAAATCTACTTAAAGTAATCAAAGAATCTAATTCCAAGGTTGCATTAATTAGCTCAGAATCAAAGAAAAGTATAGAACTCATCTGCAGCGAATT
>CAYPSP010000015.1:0-15113 GCA_964413335.1 uncultured Dehalococcoidales bacterium | reverse complement strand
CTGCCGCAATAAAGAGCGAGATAACCGAAAAGATTGAGCCTCTCTGGGATGTAAAAGAGCTAACCGTGGAATTTGTGGAATAGAAACCAAATAATAATTCATCTCCAGACATGGTTTCTGAGGACATGATGGAAAGTAGAAAAACCAACGATAATAAGAAATCAACAAAAGCTCATATTCATATAACCGGGATGACCTGCACTACATGTGCTACTACCATTAAGAAAGGACTCTCAGAAATGAGCGGTATAGAGCAGGTAAAGCTGAGTTATGCATCGGGAAATGCTTCTGTAGAATACGACCCTGTAACTGTTGACCTGGCAGCTATTAATAAAACAATCTCCAGACTGGGCTATGGAACTGCTACCAGAAAATCCATATTTCCCGTCAGCGGTATGACCTGTGCAGGCTGTGTTTCTCGTGTCGAGAAGGCCCTGCAAAATGTTAATGGTGTAATCTCAGCCAATGTTAACCTTGCTTCAGAGAAAGCCACTGTAGAATATCTGGACGAGACAACATTCTCTGAGCTAAAACGGGCAGTGGAAGAGGCCGGCTACAAACTGGGTACAGAAACCATAGTACTGGAAGACGTCTCTATTGCCGCCCGACGCGAATCTCTTTCCGTGAGAAACAGGTTCATCCTCGCCGCAGTAATAGGAGTATCCATCATGTTACTGGGCTGGGCACCCGGCTTTACGTTTAAACCTTACCTGGTCTGGGCACTGGCAACACCAGTACAGTTCTGGGCAGGCTTTAGATTTTATAAGGGAGCTTTAGGAGCCCTTCGGCATAAAACCGCTGATATGAATACACTAATCACCGTTGGTACTTCAGCAGCATACCTTTACAGCGTAACAGCCATCCTCTTCCCCAGTCTGTTTACCAGTGCCGGAATTGAGCCAGCTTTATATTTTGACACCTCAGCTATGATTATTGCCCTTATTTTGCTAGGGCGCTTCCTTGAAGCAAGAGCCAGAGGGAGAACCTCAGAAGCCATTAAAAAGCTCATTGGCTTGCAGCCAAAAACAGCACAGGTAATACGCGATGGTGCAGAAATGGAAATCTCTGTAGATGATGTCCAGATTGCCGATCTTATACTGGTAAAACCGGGGGAGAGAGTACCAGTGGACGGTGTTATCCGCCAGGGGTATTCAAGTATTGACGAGTCAATGCTTACCGGAGAAAGTATGCCGATAGAAAAAAAGACAGGTGATGAGATCATTGGTGCCTCGATTAATAAGACGGGCAGTTTCCAATTCGAGGCAACCAGGGTGGGGAAGGACACCACCCTAGCCCAGATTATCAGGATGGTAGATGAAGCACAGGGAAGCAAAGCACCCATCCAACGCCTGGCAGATATCATCGCCAGTTACTTTGTACCAGTCGTGATTGGCATTGCTTCTATCACATTTATAATATGGTATTTCACCGGACCATCCCCTGCCCTCACCTTTGCTATTCTCAACTTCGTAGCAGTACTTATTATTGCCTGTCCCTGCGCTATGGGATTGGCAACCCCAACCGCTATCATCGTTGGTACAGGTAAAGGAGCTGAATACGGGTTGCTTATCCGAAGTGCTGAAATACTGGAGAGGTCTCATAAAATAGATACTGTAATACTTGACAAAACAGGTACCTTGACTCATGGAAAACCAATTGTAACCGATATCGTTGCTCTCCCTCCCTATTCCGAAAAGGAAGTCCTCAGGCTAGCAGCCTCAGCCGAGCATAATTCTGAGCATCCACTCGCTGAGTCCATAGTCAAAGCTGCCTCAGAAAAGAAGTTGAAGATATCATCAGCATCAGATTTTAAAGCGATACCTGGACAGGGTATCGAGGCCATGGTAGAAGGCAAAAGGTTAGTGCTGGGTAACATCAGGTTGATAAACGAAAAAAAACTTTCTTTTGAGGCTCTGGAAAAAGATGCCAGTGAATTCAGGGCAAAAGGAAAGACAGTGATGTTACTGGGCACAGACAACCAGGTAATAGGCATCATTGCCCTGACTGATACTTTGAAGCCAAATGCAGGGGCAGCACTGGACGAACTGCACGATATGGGCATTGGGGTGGTGATGATAACCGGTGACAACAAGCATACCGCTGAGGCTATTGCTACGGAACTGAGCATTGACCGTGTCCTGTCAGAAGTCCTTCCTGAACATAAAGCTCAGGAGGTCAAGAAGTTACAGCAGGAAGGAAAGGTGGTAGCAATGGTGGGAGATGGGATAAACGATGCTCCTGCACTGGCTCAGGCAGATGTGGGTATCGCCATAGGTACCGGCACAGATGTGGCTATGGAGGCTGCCGATATTACGCTGATAAGTGGTGACCTTGGTGGAATCGTAACCGCTATATCTCTAAGCAAACACACCATGAGAACTATCAAGCAGAATCTATTCTGGGCTTTTGCCTACAACATTACTCTTATCCCGGTGGCAGCAGGAGTATTGTACTTTGTCTTCAGAAACACTGGCGTTCCCCCTGAACTTCACTTTATCCTGGGCAACTATGGCTTTTTAAACCCTATTTTAGCAGCAGGAGCCATGGCTGCCAGTTCAATTACTGTCGTCTCCAATTCATTGCGTCTCAAGAGGTTCAAGCCAATAAGTTTAAATAAATAACTATAACAATAAGGAGTACATAGATGACAAAAGCCAAAAAGCAGAATAAAGTTGACCAGAATATACTGTCACAAGTTGCGAATTTAGCCAACCTGGTTGATTACCAGGAAGGCTCGGTAGTGAGCCGGACAATAGTCGAGAAGAATACGGGGACTGTTAGCCTTTTCGCCTTCGATAAAGGACAGGGCTTGAGCGAACACACTACACCCTTTGATGCACTTGTATATATTATAGAGGGGGAGGCAGGAGTAACTATCTCCGGAGAATCCTTCTACTTGAAAGGTGGAGAGACCATCATCATGCCGGCTGATAAACCACACGCCCTGGAAGCACTCAGCAAGTTTAAAATGATGCTTGTCATGATAAAGTCATAGACCATCAACATATTAATCCGTAGCTCTTGACAAGTGTCAACACATTTTGTATAGTAATATGAGTATATTAGTCTACTTATATTATATTTTATTAAACAATGAAACTTTCTACAAAAACAAGATATGGAACCAGAGCACTAGTGGATTTAGGCCTTCACGCAAGCGGAGATAGGATAAAACTAAAAGACATAGCAGCAAGACAGCGTATCTCTCTGCCATATCTGGAGCAGATAATTACACCATTATTAACTGCTGGCATAGTAATGAGTACCAGGGGACGTGATGGTGGCATCACACTGCTTAAACAGCCCTCTCAAATAAAACTTAGCCAGGTAATTCAACTTCTCGAAGGCACAATGGCTCCTGTAGAATGTGTCACTCATCCCGAACTATGTAAGCGTGTCGACCAGTGCAGCACCCGCGATATCTGGTGTCAAATACAGGAAGCGATAGATGATATCCTGGAAACCAACACATTGCAGGATCTGGTCGATACCGAGAGAAAAAAGATAGCAATCCACGGCGGAGAGTCTACAGATTAAATAAACATCTTTGAGAAAAATGGTGCCCGGCAATGAGGATGATTCCCCATTTAATCAGTCAGCTATAGAACATCAGCATAACTATTAATAAATAGCAGTTAAGATTATTTCCGAGGAGGATTACCCGGAATGACAAAAAACTATTTATACAAGCAGGATTAATACTGCTTATATGCTTCCTTAGTATTGGTTTAGTCTTCTCTTCTCAAGCCCTTGCCCAGGACTCACAGGTGGGTTATATCTCCATGGTCTATATTCACGGCATTGGCTGTCAGCACTGCGCCAGAACAGGCCCAACTGTACTACAGGATTTACCCTGAGAATATCCAGAACTGATTATCATAGGGTATAAAATATATAAGATGGAGCAAAATTCCCCACTTCTTGATGAATACCACAGCATATACACATCAGGCCACGAAATCCCCGTGGCAATTTTTAATCAGGAAAAAAATTTCTCTACCGATATCAAGGTACTAAAAAACATCAGGCCATCTCTTGATGAACTGGACCATAACCCTGTACCGCTTATAGATGGCAGTTCCAACGACTTTAAGGATTTAGACCTGCTCAGTTTACCTGGCTACCCTGAGATATGGCATCAAAATAAAATAGCCATAAAGACTGGCCCAGTCGGAGATAGTGAGTTACTTAAAAACCTGCTTCTTGATGAAGACCTGTCAGCTGTTCTTAAGAACAAAGATTATACATCAATAGAGTCTGTAGTAGTCGATATTTCAGGAAAAGATATTGAATTCGATAACGCCATACTGGTTACCTTATTCCTGCTGCCCTGTACTATTGGTCCCTACGTTATAGCCGCTGGCATTCTTTCCGTGTTCGATATGCTGGCGAATATCCCTGTCCTGATAGTATACAACCTGATATTCATTCTCCCAATGATGGCAATAGTAGGGATAGTCTATCTTGGGCTTAGGGGAGTGAAGGATGTCGAGGAATGGAAAAATCGTCACATCACTAAGTTGCACCTGGTAGCAGGAATTCTCATGCTCTTTGTGGGAGTGGCTTTGTTGATGGGATGGGTATAGTATCGTTTATCCAGGAGCTAATAACTAAGGGGAGGATATTAAATAATCCTCCCCTTTTCTGTTTTAAACCTCTAATAACTGGTGTATGAAAAAACCTAGTAGTTCTCTGCCAGCACCTCATAATAGCTTTGAGGATGACTACATGCGGGGCATATTTCGGGTGCCTCGGTTCCCTCGTGTATATAGCCACAATTTCGGCACTTCCATCTAATCACATTGTCCTTCTTAAAGACCTTCTTCTGTTCAAGGTTCTTAAGCAGGGCAAGATATCTTTTCTCATGCTCTTCCTCGACTTCAGCTACCTCCTGGAAAAAGCTGGCAATCTCTGTAAATCCTTCCTCAATTGCTACTCGTTTAAATTCCGGATACATGCTGGTATGTTCATAATTCTCCCCTTCTGCAGCTGCCTTTAAGTTCGCCTTTGTATCTCCTACACCACCAAGAAAGTCGAACTCCTTTTTAGCATGTTCCTTCTCGTTATCTGCCGTCTCAAGAAAAATCCCTGAAATCTGCTCCAGCCCCTCTGCTTTGGCTTTCGAAGCAAAGTAGCTATATTTATTCCTCGCCTGCGACTCTCCTGCGAAGGCAGCCTGTAGATTCTTTTCAGTTATACTCCCCTTTAACTCCATGTTTACTCTCCCTTCTTAGTATAGTTTATTCTCATTCACGATATGCTCTCCTTACTGTTAAGGTTATGCTACTAACCATCACAGGCGCTCCACACCATGATAAGCTCATCAAATCTGTGCTAATTGTTAAATCAGCGACTTCCCTTTCCCTGTAATGGCATATGATTCATCATTCTGGCTAACCAGGCCTGCTTTTACCATTTGCCGCAGACCACTTCTCACTTTAAACATAGCTCGCCCGGTGTTTTTGGCAATTTCTTCAGGTGTTTTAGACCCTGAGTTAACAGCACGAAGCACCTTAATACCAGTTTCGGTAGGTTTCCCATCAGAACCAATACAAGCCATGATAACCTCCTTTATCGTTTATAGTTTCTTCTTACAAAGATACCAGTCCACGCACTCGTATCCCTGTTTAACCCGTTCTTCAGCCATCTCCTGCGTGTTTGGTGGAGGCACCACTACCATATCACCCGGTTTCCAGTTTGCTGGAGTGGCAACCTTATGCTTATCGGTCGTTTGCAGGGCGTCTACAATTCTTAGTATCTCCTGCATATTCCTTCCTGTGGTCAGTGGGTAGTAAAGTATCGTCCTGATAATCTGCTTATCATCAATTATGAAGACGCACCTGACAGTTTCAGTCTTGCTCTGTTCTGGATGAATCATACCATAGCTGGTTGAAACCTCTTTGCCAAGATCCGCAATAATAGGAAATGGTATTTTTACTCCTGTCTTCTCCTCTACATTACGCACCCAGGCAATATGTGAAGATACGCTGTCAACACTTAATCCCAGCAGCTCTACACCACGTTTGTGTAAATCGGGATAGATTTCAGCAAAGGCAATAAACTCGGTAGTACAAACGGGGGTAAAGTCAGCCGGGTGTGAAAAGAGCACAAGCCAGCTTCCTTTATAGTCCTCCAGTTTAAGCACCCCATCAGTGGTTATCGCCTCAAAGTCTGGAGCCGGTTCACCTATTCTTGGAATACTAATTACCTGTTCCTTAATCTCTTCCATTATATATCTCCTTTTTCTTTAAATTCCATCCTAGATATAGAAATCTGCTTAGGCAGATTTCCACAAGCCATGAACGCTGCAGTATTCCCTGGCAATTATTTCTTTAGCAGCAATCTTAAATTCCACCTCCGGTTTATCACCCGGCACCAGGAATTTTCGATAAACACTGCCATCAGCGAGTATTTCCACCCATTCAATGTAATGTTTTTCTTCCATTGGATGAGGCACCCCTCCAACTTTTACCTTTACCCCACTATCTATTGTTTCAATAACAGGAACGTGTTTCTCCACCGTGGCATCTGCTGTCTTTTCTTGCAATAAATCCATTGGCTGCCCGCAACAGACCAGCTCTCCACCACCAGCATGAAGCACTTCTATGATATTGCCACAGACATTACATTTATATACTTGTTGCCTGCTTATCATGTTATCCTCCTCTAGCATTTTATTATTTTAATAGATTCAGCTAAAACCATTTTCCTTGTGATTTTCTGCAATAGCGCTCGCCAGGTTATCAAGTGCCTGGAAATCAGTCTCTCCCGGAAAGCCTTTGCTCAGCACTGGTTGTAATATTTCCGCTTTCAGGTTTGGAATCAGCCCGGCAAGTTGCTCAACCGCTTTACCTCCCCAGCTGTATGAACCAACGATAGAAAGGAATCTTATATCCGGCCTCAGCGCATTAGCCAGCATGACAGCATAGGCTATATTAGGATGTGCCCCAGCAAGCACGGTTGGCGTACCAACAACCACTGTTGCCGCATCCACCAGCGCCATCGCCAGTTTCCCAATATCTGTCACCGTGATATCAAACTGTTTTACGGTTACTCCCTTTTCAGCTAGAGACCTGGTCAGATAGTTTACCATCTCCCTTGTGCTACCGTGCATTGATACATAGGCTATTACGGCGGTATTTTTTGGTTCGTCAAAAGTCCAGCTATGGTATGCCTCCCTGATAAATTCCGGCTTGTCGTGCACAGGACCATGGCTGGGAGCAATAATGTCTAACTCGTAATCTTTAAGTGTATTAAGGTTCTTCTTTATTTGCACACGGAATGGCATCATAATCTCGGCATAATACCTCTTAGCTGCCTCATAAACCCTGGCGCCATCAGTTGCATAAAGATCAGTAGTAGCAAGGTGTGAACCGAAGAAATCACATGAGAAAAGGACCTTCTCCTCTTTCAAGTATGTCAGCATAGTCTCCGGCCAATGAACCCATGGGGCATGAATGAACTCCAGCGTTCTGTCCCCCAGAGAAATAGTCTCTCTATCTTTGACCGTAATAAACTTTTCCGCGGGAACTCCAAGCAGGTCGATGAGCATCACCTTACATTTTTCCGTACATACCACTTTTGCTTCGGGATATTTGCTTAATACTTCGGGGATGGACCCGGAATGGTCTTGCTCCGCATGATTGGCAATAACATAATCTATCTGGCCAACTTTCAGTTGTTCCAGGTTGTTTAGCAGCACGTCCTTCATCGGCGGGTCCACAGTATCAATGAGGGCTGTTTTCTCACTACCCTGGACCAGGTAAGAGTTGTAACTTGTACCATCTGGTAGCGGGATAAGAGAGTCAAACAATCGTCTGTCCCAGTCAATGGCTCCCACCATAGTAATTCCCGATTTCACTTGTTTTAACTTCATTTTCTTGACTCCTATCTTCCTTGCTTATTCTTTAATTATTTCAAATAAATCTTTGCTAACACCACAAACAGGGCAGACCCAATCATCCGCTATATCTTCAAAAGCTGTGCCGGGTTCAATACCGCTATCAGGGTCACCAAGTTCCGGGTCATAAACATAGCCGCAAACAGTACACTCATATTTTGCTGTTTTAGTTGATGCCATTTTTATCCTCCTTAATTTTATTCAATTTTAACTAGCTATCTTTTATGCTATTTTCCATCGATTCTTTCCATTTTCTTTCACCTAAACACGACCGTGCCGAGACACACCATTCAATACAGGGAGGAGTTTCTTCTCGATTAATAATTTCACCACAGCTCCAGCATTTTATAATCTCCTTATCAGAGAATACCTGTAACTCGGCATCACAATGAGGGCACTTATAGAGCGCCATACGTAATTTCGAGCCTTTGCACTTTGCCAATTTATTATCAATCCTTCCTGCTATTCACTTAATTAAAATAAGAATACAACGAGATTAATGACATGAATATGATACACATCATATAAAGGGAATATTTATTAATTATTTAACAGAATTTAATCAGGAGAGGAAAATTATATTACTGCGTTTATACGCTTGGAGGACCTTCGCTCAGTAACTTTAGTTTCACCGAATTAAGAATAGTGATTTTACCACGAACAGTATCTATCACTCCCATTTCCTTAAAATGCAGCATAACCCGGATTGCAGTCTCAGTTGTGGTTCCTGACATTTCAGCGATTTCCTGTCGCTTATATAGCAACATTGGGCCACTTTTTTCCGACAACATGAACAGTATCCTGGCAATACGTTGCTCAACTCTCTCTCCGGCAATATCCTTGAACCTTTCCTGAGCCTCTCTAAGGCGTTCTCCCAAGACGCTGATAATCCTTAAAGCCACTTGAGGCCTACTTCCCATAAAAGACAGAAAGTCATCCTTACTAATTTGTAATATATCGGAGTCAACAACTGCCTGTGCCGTAGCAGGATAGGGCATATTCTGAAAGACTGCTATTTCGCCGAACATCTCATAGCTGTGAAAAAATGCTATGGTAAATTCCTTCCCCGAAGAGGAATGCTTGAGTATCTTGACTCTGCCTTTAGCTACAATACAGAAGTATTGAGGAGAATCACCCTCCCAGAAAATAAAACTGCCAGTATCGTAGCTGCGCATAACAGCATGACCAGCCAGCTCTTCAAGCTCATTATCCTTCAGGTAGTATAGTATTGACGAAGACTTAAGAATGTTAACCTTATTGTCCAATCGAACCTCTTTTTTTGTAGAATCCATCCCCTACCAAGAACTTGTCTTCAGACTCAACTATTAAGTAAAAGATACAGCAGGTTGTCAACTTGTTCAAGTGATTTTTGATAAATTTGCGGTATAATGGCATAAATTCAATTTTCGCTTGACCAAAATATCCGATATGAGATAATCTCAACATTATAAAATATAGAGCAGTCCCTATGGCTGCTGAATGAATTTACTAATTACAGGAGTGTGTTATGGAATATCGAAGATTAGGTAGTACAGGACTCAAAGTATCAGAAGTTTGCCTGGGCACCATGACTTTTGGAAAAGGAGCTAGCAGGGATGAGGCAAAAAAAATGGTTGATACTGCTCTCGATGCAGGTGTAAATTTTTTCGACACGGCTAATTCTTATGGAGGAAGTGAATCGGAGACTTTCCTCGGACGAGCATTGAAGGGCCGCAGAAGAGATGTGGTGGTTGCTACCAAGTTCTTCAATCCGATGGGTAAAGGTCCAAACGACTCTGGAATGTCACGTGTCCATATCATGAACGCCATGGAGGATAGTCTAAGCCGCCTGCAAATGGACCATGTAGATATTTACTACATCCATCATGTTGATGAGCAGACCCCCCTGGATGAAATGCTGAGAGCAATGGATGAGCTTGTTCGTCAAGGGAAGACAAGGTATATCGCCTGCAGTAACTACGAGGCGTGGAGACTTGCCGAGGCACTGCGGATAAGCGACGTAAATAATCTTGCCCGTTTCAACTGCTATCAGCCTCAATACAGCCTGGTTGTACGAGACATCGAAGAGGAACTTGTTCCGATGTGCCAGATTAACGGTATGGGCATTGTAGTATGGAGTCCGCTGGCTGGTGGCTTTCTTTCAGGCAAATATCAACCCGGTCAGCGGAGGCTCTCAGGGTCACGTTCAGACGAATCCTGGTCATTCCCCGATAACTACTTCGCCGAAAACGCCGACGAGACACTCAGTGAACTGCTGAAAACCGCAGGGAACCTGGGAAGAAGCCCTGCACAGGTAGCACTCCGCTGGGTGCTAGAACAGCCAGCAATCACCTCTGTAATAGTCGGAGCACGTAATATTAGTCAACTCCAAGATAATCTGAAAGCCAGTGGTTGGAATATGGAAACTGAAGCGCTTCGGCGTTTAACCAATATATCACGTCTTAGGGAGCGTTACCCGAAGTCAATGGAAAAGCAGATGCGCGACCGCAGGGATAATGCAGTGCAAATGCCATCTCTGTAGACTGCAACTGCGTTCGATGTTCCTGGCTCTATGGTTCTTACAGGACAAAAACATAGGCAATCGTCATAATCAGTATGTAGGCTGTGATAACGTGATACCATAATCCAACCATTTTATGCATCCGAAAAGGTGCCACGTGCAAAAATGATAACACCACTATTACACTGTAAAGTAGAGCTACAAAGGCATTGTGGCTTAAAATACCTTCCAGTATGAATACCAATGCCACCACCAGGGCTACGATATCCATCGACAGGCCTTTGATGGTACCATCATCGTTAACCTTAAAAATATTGAAATAAGAAAATCTAACGACGCCTGACGCAATTAACAGCAGTGCTCCAGGAAAGAACCACAGGTTGTACCCCCCATAGCTCAACAGGATAATAGCCGGACAGACACCCATCGTTATTAAGTCCACGAAAGCATCCATGTTGCTGCCAAAAGTTTTTCTGGCATCGCTTCTTCCCCGAGTCCGACGGGCAACAACCCCATCATACCAGTCAAACAGTACAGCCCATAGCATCGCCACTATTGCCATCTGAAAATTCTCCAGGAGCGCAAGATAGATACCAAGAACCCCACAACACAATCCTGCCAGTGTCATCATATTGGGAACATCCCTCATAAAAGACAATATAGAGGGATTGTCGTCCTTCACGTTTGTGGCAGAATGTATTATGTCAAGTTTTCGCTTACTTCTTTGCGGCTTTTTCCTGGAACTGCTCATACCGCTGCCATCTCTCTGACAAGGATACTCCGCAGTGCATTTACCAGTCTGTAATTCTCTGACCATGTACGGCTGGCAATACGCAGGTACCTGTCTGCCTCCGGAAGCATCTTCCCCGCACTGTGTTTAATGAATATGTCGTATTCTATAAACAACTTGCGGGTAATTTCAGGACCGGACATTGAACCATCAGGGAGACGGCAAAAAACAAAGTTTGCCTCAGGCTTATAGGTTATCATTCCAGGAATAGAGGACAGCTTCCGATAGAGATTATCCCTATCATTCTGAACTTTTCGGCAACTTTCCTTAAACTCCCCACGATAGCGGAGAAGCTGCCGTAGAAAAGCTTCTGCGAAGCCATTTACATTCCAGATGGGTAATTCCTTATTTACTGCGGTGATAAATGATTTGTTTGCACTGAGTAAATAGCCCAGACGCAACCCACAAATGCCATAAGCTTTACTCATGCTCTTTATAATGGCAAGATTATCATGTCCTGAAATCTCATTTTCCATGGTTAGCAAGTCTTTATCTTTAGAAAAATCGATAAAGGATTCATCAACAAGAAGCATACAATTCTGCCGGGCCAGTTTTTCCGTAAGGTGTAACAAGTCATGCTTTGAAACTATAAGCGAGGTCGGATTGTTTGGCGTTACCACAACCGCCAGGTCAGCTTTGCAGCGAAAGGCTTCTGCGGCAAATTCATCTACATCAAGTTCAAAAGAGGGAGCACCGAGAGCAAAGGTTGCAACTTTTCTAGCAGGAGCAGCATTGACGTATTCATTGAAAGACGGCACTGGAATTATTAATTTATTAAAAAGGCGACCTGAAAGTATTTTAATAATCTCAGATGCGCCATTACCGACAACAATCCGTTGTGCAGGTTGATTGATTAAAAGACTCATGACACTGGCGAGGTCATCCTGCCCTGCTGGATAATTCTGTAACAGGTCATAGACGTTATTCTTTATATAAGAAAGGACCTCTTCCGGAGGGAAATATAGATTATATAGATATAAATGGTCAGCGAATCCATATCGCCAATAGCCGCCATGCTCGTGGGAGACAATCTCATAGCGCTCATCCGGAGACAGGAACATATATTCCGTAGCTAACCGGTCGTTTTCATCGTCTATTTCATTCCATTTGATATCATTACAGACCAATGCTTTCATATCATACTGTTTAATACTTACGGTATTATGAAGAACAGTTTCGTAATACTGGTTCACATCACCAGCATCGACAAAGGCTTCCAGTTGGGGAACAAACTGCTCACGAAGGAAATCATGTTGCAGCAGATAGATGTTGACAGTTTTAAGTACCTTGGAATAGTCAAAATCCGGGCCCTGGCGGCGTCCCTCTAGCAATTCTGCTACGTTTCCGTCTTCGTCAAGGTTGACCACTGTACCGGACATCCATGGTTGATGTCTGGCAACAGCCGCAACGCTACAGTTTCCATGCAATAGCATGCGATCAAGCAACAACCGCTCAAAGAACACATCAGCCTCCAACAACAGAATATCTTCGGTCATGTGTTCACGGGCAAGCCATAGAGAATATATATTATTGGTCGTCTTGTAACAGTCAGATTCTATATAAGTGATACGCATACCGTTGAAGGACGACCCAACCATATCATAGATTTTTTCCTTTAAATGTCCTACAACTATTACGGTTTCCTCTATACCTGACTCACACAGATTAACAAGCGTGTTAACGAGAATTGGTACCCCGTTTACTGGTGCAAGACATTTAGGGCTGTGCTCAGTAAACGAACCCATACGACTGCCAATTCCGGCAGCAAGGATAATTGCTTTTCTTACCGGGATAAATGGTGGAGTTTCCCAGAAATTAAACTTATCATTCTTACGAATATGTTCCTCCTTTTGTGACGGGAAACAAGTACACCATATTTGCATAATATAATAATCACGCTGGGGCTTGTTTCAATGGGACATCCAAGAAGATACGAGCTTACAAACTGCGAACACGGATGATATGTTCACAGCATAATGCAAGTAAGCTACAAATGAATTTTATCCATAATATCTTTCTCCATTATAAAGATATTTCCAGAAATATCAAGCAATATCATCCAAAATTTATTTATATTTTCCTGAATCCGCTTCATGGATACGATGGATTTTAGAAAATAAAATAAATAAAACATTTGGATTATGTCATGAAGCTATTTACGGTCTTCCCTGCTAAGTTCATAAGCCACTTTAGCTTAGAGGAGCTGTATAAAGCAATAGGCCATGCAACTATAATCAGCTAAATTGGAAATCGAGTATAGAAATCCACTAATACCCTGTTGTTACCTGGGTTACATTGCCATATTCGTCACAAATATATGTACCTTTTGTTTTGCTCAAAAGGATATAATTGATATCAGCATCGCCATCGCCATCAAAATCGTGACAATTCAGTACGTAACCCATCCCTACATCACCATGTCTCGTACTGCTATCTGGAAAACGGTGCATATCGTTAATAGGAGTCGTGACAGGATTTGCCAACGATGTCAGTTTATTATTCTTCATCATAAACTTTACCGCAGTCTGAACTTCACGTAGCTCTTCCAGTGCCGACTGCGCTGGATCAACAATCGAGGTTGCATTAGAACTAGCTGGAGCAGGTACTGTCGGGGTTGGTGTAATTGCAGGACTGGGTGCTGGTTCAGGAAGTAAATCACTTGCCGATATGTTTGGGTCAAGAGGATTTGCGTCACGCGGGTCCCAATATCCATCATTATCAGTATCAACGTTGTTTGGGTCAGTCTCTGCGACCTTCTCTTGAGCATCAGTCCACCCATCACCATCTGAATCTAGCTGAGAGTCAATCTCTTCTAAATACTCACATGAAGTAGTCCCCAGCAACAAGCACAGAATCAGAACAGCAATCACCAAAATCCAACGCCTTGTCATCGTTAATTACCTCCCGCCGGTACCATTTTATAAATAAGCAGTATAAATCATTCTCTCACTACCCATCTACTAACTGGTAACCAATCGAACTTGTAAATACTTGATCTTCTCTCTTCAAAATGCATGATATATCATCCAATGGTATAGAACAACTTCTCTCTTGAGCACAAATCGCGAAATTATGAACTCAGCCCTGCTTGACACTACACAACTAAAGTATGACACATTTCGTCAGATTGTTGACTCACACAACCTGACAGACTATTCATTAATCGCGAGCCAGTTCTTGCCTAAGGACATGATATTATTAAAATTGGTAGTTCCTTCTTTGTAGTCTATTGAAGGTGTTGGATTTTCTAGCCCGTAGGCCTCAATATCTGCCTTCTCTTTAACCGTTAGAGAAGTAATGCCTAACTTCTTTAAAATTTCCTCCAAGTCAACTTTTGTTGTTTTCGAAAATCTGAATTCTATCTTGCTTTTTACCCATGTGGAAACCATTATCTTTTTGTCTCCATTAACTAGATGAAAACCTGACCCGGATAAGTTTGTGGGTTGAATCTTTAACTCAGAAACTAGACGTCTCAAATATTCTCCAAGAGGTGACTTAAGCTTGTTGTAATGGTCTTCTACAGTACCTTCCCATGGCTGGTACTTTGCTTTTTGCCTGTTCTGTTCCGCTTTCTCTTCTGCTTGCTTTACTCGTACAATGTTCTCTGATATTTCTGGTGTTGGGAGTATCACCTGTGGAATAATAAGAATCCCCTGACTATCCTTGTAAGGAGTCAATGCTATGCATTTAATATTTATTCCTTTTAAGATTAGCCATTGAACCGCAGATATTAAATCGGGAGAAAATTCTCTGGCAACTAGTATTATCCTCTGATTCTTATTAAAAGCATCAGCCGTATATCCACCGCAGAGATTCTCTATCTCTTTACGTGCTTCAGCCACAAAATCTTGACCTTCTCCTAGCCCAAATTCTTCTCTGTTGTCTTTTAAATATTGAGCGTATAGTGCGCAGATTTCTTTATA
>CAYPSP010000014.1:0-15146 GCA_964413335.1 uncultured Dehalococcoidales bacterium | reverse complement strand
ACCAATGTAAAAGGGCTGCCAGAACCAAAATTTGCTGGGTGAGTTTATCTATATACAGCCATGTTATAGATATGAATTAAAGGTTTTTTACATTGATACTATCGACAGGTAGTGATATTCTTTATATAAGAAATATACTACTTTCACGAGAAACTAACTTAAGAGGAGGAGCAACATGGCAATATTGGAAGAACCAATTAAAGAACCACTGAAACTCAGAAATTTTATCAACGGGGAATGGCAGGAATCCAAAACGAATAATCTCAGGGATGTAATAAATCCAGTAAACGGAAAAGTTATTGCCAGGATGCCGGTATCCACCGAAAATGAAGTTAATAGGGCTGTGGCAGCAGCTAAGGAGGCATTCCCTGAGTGGAGAAGAACCACTCCACTGTCCAGAGTAAGATGCCTGTTCCGACTCAAAGAATTGATGGAGGAGAACTTCGAGGAGTTAAGTCGAATCCAAACCATGGAGCATGGAAAGACTATCGATGAATCGAGGGGAGAGACGAGGCGGGGAATAGAGATGGTAGAGGTTGCCACCGGGATACCTTCTCTAATGCAAGGCTCAAACTTGGAGGACATCGCTACTGGCATAGATGAGCAATTAATATATCAGCCACTAGGAGTGTTCACCTGCATTGCCCCTTTTAATTTCCCCTTCATGGTACCACTCTGGTACTTGCCATTCGCTGTAGCCACCGGAAACACCTTCGTGTTAAAACCATCACCAAGGGCACCCATAAGCCAGAACAAGTTAGCAGAATTATACAATGAGGCAGGCTTCCCCCCAGGCGTAATAAACTTGGTCAATGGTGAAGCAAACGCTGTATCGGTGCTGCTGGAACATCCAGATATCAAGGGAGTTAGCTTCGTAGGGACGACAGCCATAGGTAAAAACGTCATCTACAAGAAATGTGGCGAGACAGGGAAACGAGTCATAGCACAATGCGGCGCAAAAAATTTCATGGTGATAATGCCAGATTGTAATCTGGACTCCACCATAGCAGCTATGATGACCTCCTTCTACGGCAATGCCGGGCAGCGCTGTCTGTCTGGAGCCAATGCCGTCATCGTTGGCAAAGATGATGCCTTCTACAAACGTTTCACAGACGCATTTCTATCAGCAGCAGCTAAAATAAGGGTCGGATACGGATTAGACGAGTCCACCCAGATGGGTCCCATGCAATCGCCGGATGGGAAAGCCCGAGTGCTAGGCTTCATAGAGAAGGGCATCCAGGAAGGAGCCAGAATGGTATTAGACGGTCGAAAACTGAAGGTTAATGGGGATTATCCAGACACTTGCTTCGTCAACCCCACCGTATTCGAGGATGTCACCCCTGAGATGACGATTGCTAGCGAAGAAATCTTTGGCCCTGTAGCCAATATCATTAGAACTGACGACCTGGATGGTGCTATAGAAATGATAAACAACAACCGCTACGGTAATGCGGCAGCCGTCTTCACTTCAAGTGGAAAAGTTGCCAGAGAGATGAGATACAGGGTACAGTGTGGCAATATCGGCATCAACATTGGAATAGTTGCTCCAATGGCTTTCTTCCCTTTCAGTGGGATGAAGGACTCATTCTTCGGCACATTGCACGGACAGGGAAGGGATGCCATTCGTTTCTTTACTGAAAGCAAGGTTGTTATTGAGAGGTGGTTTTAAGTGCAATCACCCACTTCATCTGAAGTAATAAGTTTTGCTGTAAATCTAGAAGAGAGCTCAGGCAATTTATACCAGGAATTTGCCCAAAGATGGGATAATAACAAGGAAATATGGAACTCCTTCAGCACGCAAAACAGGAAGAACAAATCGACTATACAAAGAGCGTACTATGGAGTTATCTCTGATGCCCTTGAAGGCTGTTTTGCCTTCGCTGAGATAGACCTGGATAACTACCTGATCAATACTGAATTATCACCAGAGCCAGATTATGCAGAAAGACTGAGCATAGCTATAGATATGGAAGACGTTATTATAACCTTTTATCTGGATACAGCAAAAGCAGCAAAATCATTGATGGCTGATGTTCCCGTAGCCTTCGAAAGGATAGCCAGAAAAAGAAAGGAACGCCAACTGGAATTGAAGAGTATCCTCAATGCTTTATAAATTAAGAAGTAGTCAAAGAAAGTGCCTCAGGAGGTAACGAAATGATGGCATTCCCATTCGCTACTGCGAAGAAAATTATCTTTGGTAGAGGGACCGTACAACAACTTAGCGATGAGTTAAAAGTATTGTGCTCCGGCAAGATAGCGGTAATAACCGATGAAATTATTAGTAAAGTAGGCCCCCTTGATACGGTAACAGGTGTATTGCACAAGGCTGGTTTAGAATACGGTATATGGGACAAGGCTAAAGCAGAACCATCAATAGAGAGTGCTGAGGCAGCCATACAATTCGTTAGAGAAGGAAGCTACAGCGCCGTCGTTGGTTTAGGAGGTGGTAGCGTTATAGACACTGCAAAAGCAGCCGCAGTAGCACTTACTAATCCCGGCAGTCTTTCGGATTGGGTGAAACAGGTGTTCACCAACCCGCTGGGGCCACTGGTTTTAATGCCAACAACAGCAGGAACAGGTAGTGAGGTCTCCAACGCAGGTGTCTTCGCCACTGCTGAATCCAAGTACGCATTGTACAGCCCCCTCATGTATCCTGACATTGCACTGGTTGACCCTAACTTCACCAGGTCAATACCTGCTCACGTAACGGCCAATACCGGAGTTGACGCGTTATGTCATGCCATAGAGGCCTATGTATCACTTAAATCCACACCGATAACAGATGCTCTGGCGCTACAGGCTATTAAACTAATCCCTGATAATCTCAGGGCAGCATACGCCTGCGGCGACAATATGGAAGCTCGAACAAATATGTCGCTGGCAGCATTACTGGCTGGTATGGCCTTTGGAAATGCAGGAACGGTAATCGGACACGCCTGTGGTTATGCATATGTCTCTCCATCTACTAAATTCCATTTTCCACATGGTTATTCCATAGCCATCACCATGCCCTACGTGCTTGAGTATAATGCCATAGCCAACATGGAAAAACATGCCACCTTAGCTGCCTTGATGGGAGAGTCTATTGAAGGACTATCTCTACGAGATGCTGCCATCAGTTCTGCTATTGCCTTCAAGAAACTGCTGGCAGACCTGGACTTCCCCTCATCAATTAAAGAAGTTGGCGTGACGAGAGACATGATCCCCGATATAGCAAAGAACGTCTTTAAGAGCACTACTCATGTGGCACGTAATCCACGCAAGATTACCGAAGAAGATATGGTCAAGCTCTTCGAGAAAGCCTACCGGGGAAAGCTAGATAGCGAATAAAAAAGGAGTGTGTTTTAAGATACAAATATGAAGACATTTTCATTCTCCACAGCCAGAAAAATTATCTTTGGGCTAGGAGCTGTAAAACAGCTCAGCGAGGAATTACAAAATCTTGGGGCTAAGAATATAGCCATCATTACCGATACAGTTATCAGTCAATCAGAAATACTGGATAAGGTAGTGAATCAACTGAAAGAAGGTGGTTTCAAATATACAGTTTGGGACAAGGCAGAGACAGAGCCATCTGTTGCTGGTGGTGAAGCGGCAATAGAATTCACCAGAAAAGGCGATTTTGATGGTGTAATCGGGGTTGGTGGCGGAAGTGTACTGGACAATGCCAAGGTATCTGCACTTTCAATCACCAATGCTGGCACTCTCTCAGACTGGTTAAAAAAGACTTTTCAGAATCCACCAGCTCCGTTAGTACTAATGCCTACCACGGCGGGTACAGGCAGCGAGGTCTCCAATGCAGTGGCCTTCTCCACTCCGCAAGGTAAAGCAGTATTATTTAGCAGCCTGATGTACCCCTCCCTTGCGCTGGTCGATCCTGAATTCACTATAACCACGCCTGACACTGTAACGGCTAACGCCGGTGTGGATACTTTTTGCAATGGAATGGAGGCTTACGTATCACTTAATGCCACCCCTATAACAGATGCTTTCGCACTACAGACCATGCAACTCGTAGCTGATAACCTCAGAGAGGCATATGCCTGCGGAGACAATATAGAGGCTCGAACGAATATGTCACTGGCAGCACTACTGGGAGGACTCGCCTTTGGCACAGCAGGAACTGTGCTGGGACACGCTTGCGCCTATGCTTATTCTTATCCGGCAACTAATATCCATCTGCCGCACGGCTACGCAGTAGCTATCACCACACCTTACACGATGGAGTACAACGCTATTGCAAACCAAACGAAATATGCCACAATTGCCAGGATACTTGGCGAGCCTGTCGAAGAGATGTCCTTACGTGATGCCGCATTCCAATCCGCTCTGGCTTTTAAGAAACTCCTCTATGACCTGGGTATCCCAGCATCTATAAAAACCACCGGGGTTACTAAAGATATGATTTCAACAATCGCGCAAAACGTGTTTCAAAGTCCGGCACATGTTGCACGCAATCCACGCAAGGTTACCGAGAAAGGCATGGCAAGATTATTTGAAAACGCCTACGAGGGTAAACTGGACTGCGAACAGTAGCAGAAATTTCATAATACCTGGGCCTGCATAACGGGATAACTCATAGAGATATAACACATCGTTACTTGGCTAAATATTGTTGAACTGATTACTACAGCATTATTCATCTTAGTCAAAGGCAACAAACGATGTATTATTCTCTCTTGCTGGTTATTAATCACAGTTCCTCAAATCTGATAAGGTCTTTATATTCTACAACAGTGCTCATAGCACGATTTTCGACATTAAAGCCAGCTTCTACAGCGGCCGCTACAGGGTTCAAACCGCCTATCAGAACCATCCCGAATCGATTTTGTCCCACAGGGACCTGGCATACTGGCTCACTGGTATTCCCTATCATTAAAAGCCCTCCCATTCCAGCCTTCTTGAGCTCGGCTATTACCTCCTCAACTATCGGCCGACACAGAGCAGGTATCTCACGAAAATTAGCCAGTATTGTACCCTCTCCTTTGCTGGCTGTCTCTGTCACGGATGTCATTCTTGCTTTTATAAATACTTCTGAAGGGTCAAGGGAGGAACCAGCATAGTGTATTAGCTCCACAAAACGAAGAGGTTGCCTGTTACGAATCTGAAGCAACCCCCCAAACCTTGATTCAATTGGAACTCCTGCCTTAAGCAAGGTCCCATTAATAACAATACTACAAACCGTAGCCAGTCCAACCTTGCCCTCGGGAACAATCAATTCACCTAATTTTTCACCTTCCTGGGCTATTGCCACAAGATGACTAGCGCAAAGCTCTTTTTCAAAAGCAGGCTTTATTACCTGAACCACTTTGCTAAATTGTTCTTTCGCGAAGAAAGAGATATTGACAGGAACATAGCCAGTACGATTTTGCAGATTAAAGCTGGTACGAAACGCCAGTAACTCAATCCTTGTTATCGCAAACCCAACTTTATCCTCAACTAAAGCATCTTCTACTTCCTTCATGCCCTGTTCAGTAAGCACCCGCCCATCTTGTCGCCCCAGAAGCTGGGTTAAGCCGCGCTCATCCATCAGTTTTAAATGATAACGAACTGCCCTTTCGCCTAGCTCAATTCCATGACCTTTCAATCGACGAGCAATAACCCGTGCTCCTATTGCCTCATTAGAATCGCTTAAAACCTTTAAAATTGCGAGTACTTTTCTCTCAACATTCTGCGTTTCGAAACCCATGTAAACCCTCCAAACACCTTCTTAAGAATATCTATGAGGAGAAATAGGACTACAAAGGATAGAGGGGAAGCCATCTACCTCCCCTCTCATCCTAACCCTTTAGCTATTAACGTATAAACCTAAATCCGCCCACGCAGTTTCATTGCCTCCACCACACGACCTACAGCTAACACATAGGCTGCCTGACGCATATTTATCTTATATTCACGACTGGTATCAAGCACGGAATGATATGCTAATGTCATTTTCTTATCTAACTGTTGGCGGACATCTTCTTCTCCCCACGAATACATATAGAAGTTCTGAACCATCTCGAAGTATGAGACTGTTACACCTCCCGCATTGCATAAGAAATCAGGTATCACATGAACACCATTGCTAACCAAGATAGCATCAGCTTCCGGAGTAGTTGGACCATTAGCCAGTTCGGCAATAATTTTGGCTTTTATTCTTGGAGCATTCTCTCCAGTAATCACGTTCTCTACCGCTGAGGGAATTAATACATCAACATCAAGTTCCAAGAGTTCTTCGTTGGAAATACGCTCTACACCTGGTAAATTGCATACCGTAGATGTCTCATTCTTGCATTTTTTAGCCGTTTCTGGGTCAAACCCTGCCTTAGAAAACACAGCACCTTTACTATCACTTATGGCTACTAGCTTGGCTCCGAAGAGTTCCTTGTTTAACATCGCAGCAAAATATCCTGCGTTTCCATACCCCTGTATAGCAACCGTGGCTTTAGACATATCTATGCCCAGCACCTTTGCAGCCTCACGAATTGTATACATGCCACCACGAGCGGTAGCATCACCCCTTCCTTTTGAGCCCCCCATAGAAACCGGCTTCCCTGTAATAACACCAAATTGCTGCTTACCTGCAAGGGCCGAATATTCATCCATCATCCACACCATAATTTGAGGAGTGGTATAAACATCAGGAGCAGGCACATCTATCTCAGGACCAATAAATCCAAATACAGCCCGCGCATATGCCCGACTCAGGCGTTCCAGTTCGCCAGCAGACATTTCTTTGGGATTGCAAATGATGCCACCTTTCGCCCCTCCCAACGGTAAATCAAGCAAGGAGCATTTCCACGTCATCCAGGCAGATAATGCTCTAATTGTATCGATTGTTTCTTCAGGATGAAACCTGATACCACCTTTGGTAACACCTCTTGCATCAGTGTACTGAACCCGAAAGCCCTGAAATACTTTTAAAGAACCATCATCCATGCGGATTGGTAACGAAACATGGAGTTCACGGGCAGGGCTCTTCAGAATTGCTGTTACATCTGGGCTTAAATTAAGGGTCTTGGCACAACTATCCAACTGTATTTTTGACATCTCAAACGGATTCATTTTTGCCATTTTTGTTTTACTCCTTTTATTTTTTCAATCAGGAAGTGAGAGCAGCTCCAAACTGTCTTCTAATTATGAGTGGAAACTTTATTAGATTTCTTTGCCGCATTACATGAACTACGTGTATGCTCTATACATAACTTCACTGGCAAGGTTAGAGGTAACTGTTTTCCTATGTTACTTGAGTTGAAATATTTTGTCAACTATAAATTTTTTCCTGTTATAACGTAAAGTTATCGATTATATTTGCTCCCTAGTTGAGGGTAGAATCAATACCAGGACAACAGCAATAACCGCGAAGACAGTAAACATAAACCAGACATGTTTATAGCTACCCCAACTATCAAAGGCCCATCCTGCGAGTAAAGGCCCAGCAACTGTCCCAAGAGTACTGGTCCCCATCATCATACCAAAAACAGTACCAAATTTTTCCCTGCCAAATAATTCTCTTACCATCCCTGGCCTTAAACCGACACCCCCACCAAACCCAATACCAAACAGGGCTATATAGGGCAAAAGCAGCCAGTTTCCCCGAGTAGCAGCTAATTCAAAACAGAACAGACCCAATAGCATCATTGTTAATGCAACAGCAAGTAGTCTTCTCCTGTCAACTTTGTCCCCCAGCCAGCCAAAAATAAACCGGCCCCCAGCGCTGACTACCGGCACGCCAGTTGCAACCAGGCTGGCCTGTGCCCTACTAACGCCTATGCTACTTAGATATGGCATAACATGAGTGACTACAGCACTGAGCATAATCGTCAAACACATAAATACCAATGATAGTTGCCAGAAAGAGAGGGTCTTAAGAACCTGCCTGCCGCTGCTGTTCATTTCTGGAACATCCGCCGATGGCATAGCATTATTAGCCTGTTCATGTTCTTGTTTCAGTTTTTCCCCATCAGGCAAATAGCCATACTGTTCAGGCTTATGCCGAAACAGCAACGATAATGGTAGTACAATAATAAGCGCCCCCACTGCAAGCACGTTGACTGCCATTCGCCATCCCCACAATTCAACAAGCCAGACAATCACTGGAATTAACAGACCCCCAAAGCCAAATCCACATATTGCAATACCACTTGCTATTCCTATCTTTTTACGAAACCAATTCGCTACTGCAGTCATCAATACGGTCATCGTGCAGGAACTCAACCCGATGGCTATTAGAACAAAGGCTCCATAGAACATGGCAAGTGAGTTCACATGGCTGAGAATTGATAAGCCAAAGAAAATGGCTAAAGCTCCCAGGGCAATCAGTCTCCGTGGCCCCCAACGATCGACCAGGATGCCAATCAATGGTGCAAGCAGTCCGGATTCCAGTCCACGAAGTGAAGAGGCAAAAGAGACCTGTGCATAACTCCAGCCCATTTCATTAGCTATTGGTTCAAAAATAGCAGTGAACCCATAGAAGATGGCTCCTGCTACATACAATGCTATAGGGAAAGAGGCAGCAACCAACCACCATCCGTAAAATATCTTGTGGGATTTCACGCTACTAGACATTACTTAACATGTGTATATCTATTATCAATACCGATTAGATTGTATCCTGAAAAACAGCTTTGTTTTCCGAACAAAGACCCATACTGATAATAAATACTAACATCTGCCTTGCGTCACAAACAAATTACTTGTTATAGAACAACACATGTTAATAAACCAGAGCAGGGGAAGCTTCTCTCATCTTCCCCTGCTCTTGATTGTTCGCTCTTTACCAGTAGTATACAGGTATTACTCAGCTTCAATGACATACTGTTTAAGCTGTTCCGGCAACTTGCTTTTATCATTAGTAATTGCCGGAATCACTGGTGGCTGACCGGTGGCTTCTATTATTGCCATGCCTTCATTGCTAAGTAAAAAACCGACCCAGTTAATTGCAAGCTCCTGATTTGGGAAGTTGGCGGGTATTGTTATTCCATAGACTATTGACTTGCCTTTTTTAATTATCTTTTCTCCAGGCTCCTTGCCTGAGATTTCAACTTCTGCGGTCGCATAAAAGTCATTGAATTCTTCACTGGATAGATTAATCTCAGTTGGTAACTCTATATAGTTCAGTCCATGCTGCGCTGCTACAGAAGAATATTCAAAAGCATAATCAAGGTCTCCTGTCTCCAGAAGAGCAATCAGCTCAACCGACTTTGGTCTCATCAAATCTCCGTCAGCTTCATAGAGACTGCTATATAAACTTGAAACCCCATAGTGCTCTTCAGCAAGTTGCCATACCATAAGCGTACGATATCCACAGGGATCTTGATCAGGGTCGCTACGCCCATATTTCACCCCTTCCCGCTGAAGAATTTCATGCCAGTTATCCTTATTTATCTCATCACTAAATTTTGAGTCATCAGTATAAGCAATAACCATCTGATTAACCGCAAATATTATGTACCAGTCCGCATATTCAGGAAACATCAATTGTGGAATAACAGTATAGTCAGCAGAACCAATAACCCCTGCCTCTTTACCAAGTTCAGTAACCTTCCTTATCGTTGTCTGGCTTCCAGCCCCTTCGGCCAATATCTCTATCTCCGGATAGAGTTTGTTAAACTCCTCAGTTACCTGAGCGAAGGGAATAGTCAGACTGCCGGCATGAAAAATAGGTAGCGTACCCGACAGTGAAGAGTCAGCTGCAGGCTCACCCGAGCAACCAACCAATAGGATAGACAGCAGCAATAAGGAACCCACCAATATAGCCGTTAGTCGTCTCATATTAATAATAAAACTCCTTTCATTTTCGTGTTTATTGGAACATATATAATTTGTCTAATATTTATTTATAACATAATGGCATAACCCCCTTAGTTCATAGGCTCATCAGAACACATGTACTGCCGAGGCTTTAAATGTTATGTAAACTTTTTGCCCTTCTGACAATTCCATATCCACGAAGGAGCGGCGGGTAACCAGACAGATAAAGTCAGAGGGCACACTAACCGTCAGATAAAGAGTAGAGCCTTTATCCGAAATACCAGTAATAGTGCCACAAAACGAATTTCGTGCACTGGAATGAAGAGGCTCTGTTGAAATCAGGATATCCTCGGGGCGAATGGAAGCGTGCCATTTGCCACGCAGGTCAGTAGCTACTATAATCTCCGCTCCCGTCGTACGAAAGACAGTCTCCCCTTTATTGTTATCCAGCACTTGTCCGGCCAGAATATTACGTGCTATGGTAAAATGAGCTACAAATTCAGAATTTGGTTGTCTGAATATCTGCTCCGCTGTGCCCACTTGCTTCAAGCTGCCATCGCCGATTACGGCTATATGGTCTCCCAGAGCTATCGCCTCCTCAAAATCGTGAGTGACATGAATAGTAGTTATCCTCAACTGGTCATGAATCCTCCGTAACTCCTTACGTACCCATTCCTTGGTCTCAGGGTCAAGTGCGCTCAGTGGTTCATCAAGCAGTAACAGTTCGGGCTTTACGCTCAGTGCCCTGGCCAGAGCCACCTTCTGTTGCTCTCCTCCACTCAGAGTATCAGGACGCCTGTTCAGCAGGGGCATTATGCCCAACAGGTCAGAGAGCCAGTCAACTGTTTCTTTTATCTGTTGCCGTGAATACTTCCGCAATCCAAGTCCAAAGCTTATGTTGTCAGCCACCGACAGATGAGGAAACAGAACATGGTCTTGGTAAACAATACTGATATTGCGTTTCTCTGGCTCAATCCCACTCACATCCTCCCCTCTGAGCCATATCTGCCCATCTTTAATGGGATATAGGCCAGCAATAGACTCCAACAACACCGTCTTACCAGCGCCGGTAGGCCCCAATATAACAAAATACTCGCCAGCCTCTACCTCGAGAGAGATATCTCGAAGCTGGAAGCTGCCAAGGTCAACACAAAGATTCTTTACTTCTATCATACCCTTTCCCCCCTATAAGCAATTGTCCTGAGGGTGATAAATATAACCAAGCACAATACTATTAATATAGTTGCAACAGGACGGGAATAAGACAAACCATAGGACTCGAAGCGATCCAGCACCAGCGTTGGAGCAATCATCGGATGATAGGCAAGCATAATAACAGCACCAAACTCGCTGATACCCCTGGCCCACATCATAATATTCCCAGCCATAATACTTTTCCACGCCAGTGGTAGAGAGATTTTGAAGAAAGCCTGCCAGGGAGAAGCTCCCAGTGTACGTGCCACTTTCTCCAACCTGACATCCACCTTTTGAAAGCCAGCCTTCGCTGAATCAATAAGAAAGGGAATACTGACAAAGAGCATCGCTATTACAATACCTGCCCTGGAATCTAATACCTCTATTCCGAAGAAACTCAATGCTTTGCCCATGGCAAACTGTCGGCCAAAAACAAATAACAGGGCAATACCAGCAGCCGTATGTGGTACTACAATTGGTACGTCTATTAGCCCTTCCACCAATCTTTTCCCAGGAAAATTCACTCTGGCAAGAAAATATGCCAGAGGCACCCCCAGCAAAAAACCAATAATGGTAGCAGTTAGTGCAGTGTACAGGCTCAGCCAGATAGCCCCTTTAACCTCAGGATCAAGCAAAGTCTCCAGCAGAATGGCAGGACTCGAGGAAAAAATCATCTTCGCCAGGGGTACCACGATAAACATGAAAATAAGCAACCCCAGCAAGGCGAAGGTGAGAAGCATTCTATTAGCCGCAAACCATTTTTTTCTCAAAAATTAACCTCCTTCCGACAATGTTATACAGCAATAAAAAAGCACCTCAAAAGGAGGTGCTTTCATCGTAAAACACAATATCTCCTTTCTGAACACGAGAGGCACTGCCGTTTCCAACAATACCCTATCGGCCAAAGCCCCTTAGCTAAACCTTAGGAACTCAGGCTCGGAGAATTATTTACTTTATTTCTCTAATTATTCTGTCTTATTATTTATAGCATATTATTATTCATGAGGGCAATAGTCACTATACTCAATAGGGTTACAGCAACAATGTCTCTGCCCTTGTTAGCTATTTTACACGTATCTTTATTACCACCTTTTGTACATCTGAGGGACCACTAAGCCGACCACCAGGCATATGACCATCATGAGGGTAAAAGACGCAGAACATATCTTCAGCTAAGGCTATTTTAGTATAGTTATCAGGTTTTCCATAGAAGGCTATATCTTTTGAGCTATCATAAGGTGTTTGTATCGTAAGGTCGGCCACAGGAGCATACCCCATACTTTCCTGTCCAGAGAGCACCGCCTGCACATCGATATATTTCTCATGTGTCTCGAATTTGCAGTCATCAACGGGTTTCGAAGTATAACGAGAGATAAGGTAGAACAGATCCTTCCCATCAACATCATAACGGCCGTCTGCCTTCTGGGTAAGATTGCCATCTCGTAACAATTCAAGTGCCTTCACAATCCCAGTTGATAAATCAGTATAAGTCGCTATGTTCTCAATCTTGTCCACTATCATATTTCAATGCCTCCAATATATATTTATTTAAAGCCATGCAGGAATTCAATTTTCTCTAATTATATTATATTTAATATTCATTGTGGCATTAATAAAATAAACCGTCAAGCTCATATTCCAATCAACTTAGAATTGATTACGTCCTTATAGGAGGACGAACCAATAGTGCACAAATAAAACCTATGGCTAAAAAACCAGCACATATGCTAAAAGGCAGCATGTAACTTGAAAATTTGTCATACATATAGCCACCCAACAGTGGGCCAACTGCATATATTGGAGTGGTGACGAACATAACTACCGAAGCCATTTTGGCATATGCCTTTGCGCCGTAATAATTCCCTATCATCACCATGTGCAGCACCAGTATCATGCCATAGGGAAAACCTAGCATCACCACATATAAATATACCATTGCCATGGAGTCTGCGTTGATAAACACTAACAGTGCAATTATCTCAACTATAAGAGCAACAGCTACCAGATATCTTGGCTTAATTCTGTCACCTAGCGCTCCACCCATCAACCTGCCTGCACCACTCATACCTACCATTAATCCAAGTGACCCCGCAGCTATCACCGGCGCAATCCCAATATCTGTTAGATGAGCAACCTGGTGCGTGTTCATCATATTCAGCGTAAACTGATTGGCACAGGCAAAAATAACAATTAGCCATAATGCCCGCGTTTTGAGCCCGCTGCGTACATTCCATTTAACTGAACTAATACTTGCTTTCTTCTTATGTAGTGGCGTTTTATCTTTCGCTTGTACCTCACCCCTAGCACCATCCGCAACCTGCCCCACATCCTCAGGCCTGTTACGGATAAAAATCAATGCAGGAACAGCAGCAAATAAAAATACCACTCCTGCCAACACCTGCCAGGAAGACCTCCACCCAATCGTTTCAACCAGGGAGGCAACAAGACGTGAAAACACCAGTGGACCTGCCCCCATGCCAGCGACTACAATCCCTATTGCCAGTGATTTTCTTTTCACAAACCAGAAATTTATCAGCGTAGTCAGCGCAAGCAGATGTCCAAAGGCCACTCCTCCTCCAACCACAACCCCATAAAGTAACCATAGTTGCCATATCGCAGTAATCCTGCTCAGCAATGCCATGCCTATAGCTGCTATAGTGAACCCAATCGCCATTGGCAACCTGCAGCCAAATTTGCCTATAATAACCGCAACCAGCAGGCTAGACATCCCCACCACCAACTGAAATACGGTAAACGCCGCTGTACCCCCAGCCCTCCCCACTCCCAACTCCCCTATCATCGGCTTAAGGAATATACCGAAAGAATAAAATATGCAGCCTCCCTCAATGGCCAGTGCCAGAAAGCCCACGGCGACAATCACCCAACCGTAGAAAAAAATTCTACCCTTAAAAACTATGTGCACCTCCCGATAATAATATTCTCTGACGCATGAAAGCTTCGCCCATTATACCAGCTTCTCAGTATGTCTCTGCTGCAAAAAACTTCCCGTTACTATGCCAATCGCTCTTTCAGTTAACCTGTAAAAGAAACTCCTCTATTTGCCCAGCAGTAGGCATTGATGTCTGGGCTCCCCGGGCTGCGATTGACAAAGCAGCAGCAGCCGAAGCTCTGCGAAGAGCTTTCTTTACTGATGACTTAAGCGCAAGTGAACAGGCAAAGACACCACAGAAACAATCCCCGGCACCAACAGTATCAACAGGATTGACAGGAAAGGCAGCCAGACACCATACATCTTCTTCACTAACAAGTAGTGCCCCCTCCTCTCCCAGAGTGACAATGACATTTCGTACACCCCATTCCCGTAAATTGATAGCAAGGGTTTCGTCATCACCCTCAACACCAATAAGAGTTTTCAATTCACCACGATTGCAGATAAGGTAATCAACCGCTTTCATCGTTTTTCTGGATGGTCTATTTTTACAAGCTGGTGCAGTATTCCACACTACAGGTATACCCAGTCTCCGACAACTCTGTATCATAGCCTCCGTAGTGGGCTGTGGAATCTCGTTTTGAAACAGGGCTATTACCCCTTCATTTATATTCCGCTCAGTGATAGCACTATCATCGGGATTAAACAGAAAATTTGCCCCGGGGGCAACAGCGATGATGTTTTCCCCTCGGGTATCCACCATAATCTGTGCGATGCCCGAATGCTCCTCGTATTTTACAAGAACAGCATGGGTATCAATTCCCTCAAACTGAAGGTTGTGAAGACATTCCTGCCCTATAGAGTCATCACCCACACAGCCATACATTTCAACATGGGCTCCTGCTCGCGTAGCAGCTACAGCCTGATTGGCACCCTTGCCTCCGGGGAATGATTGAAATTTGGCTCCAGTGACCGTTTCCCCTTTTAGTGGAAGGGCATCAACATAAGTGACAAGGTCCATATTAATACTGCCAAAAACCAATACCTTCGCCGTTGTCTATCCCTCCTGTTCTACCTATATTTCAATACAGGCAATGTTACTCTCGTTGCTTCTGTAACTTCAATGTCTCCGGCATACTTATGAGCAGAGGAATCCGTACGAAAACATCCAGTCCGATAACGATCAGAAAGATATAATGTGGTCCAAAACTGTCCCAGATAAACCCGGCCAGAAAGGCTGCCCCCGCAGCCAGTAACATGCGAAAGAAACGTATAAAACCAACCCATCGCCCCATATATCCCGCAGGAACAAGTTCAAAAGCCATAG
>CAYPSP010000013.1:10599-15174 GCA_964413335.1 uncultured Dehalococcoidales bacterium | reverse complement strand
AATTCCTGGTAGAAACTCATGCACAGGGTCAACTCCGGCCCCTATCGTTTCTTCGACAACTCCTACAATGGGAGACTCGCGCTCCCGGTCCAGCAGTTTTTGCACGGTGCCATGTATGTAACTTCTGCCAATGCCATTATCAACCAGAGCTCTCTGAACTTGTCTTTCCAGCTGAATTTCCTGGCTCATCTCCTCAGCTTCCCCCTGAACCAGGCTGGCTACGATCTGCCCTTCCTGTCCGCTATTACCTCTTTGTCTGAAGGTGATTTGAGTCAGCCGACCGGAACCTAGCTGAGCGGAAAAATCTTCGGGAATATAAGTGACAAGCAACACGTCAGACCTCTCCAGCTTGGTATTTGCCTCCGATTGGGAAAGCAAGTTTACGTCCAGGTTATCCATTTCATCCAGACGCTCAATTAATTCTATGGAACGCACGCCGCCATGGTCCTCATTAACCACATAGGCAGTCCCATGAAACATGCCCTCGTCACCAAAAGCGCCATACATCAGGGCGAAGATGGCTATTGGTAAAATCAGGCTGAACGACAGTTCTCCCTTGTCCTGCAGGTAAGCACGAACCTCTCTTATTGCAACTGTTATGACCCTGATCATAGCTAGTCTCTGAGAGTTCTGCCGGTGAGTTTCAGAAAGACATCCTCCAGGGTTACCTGCTCAGGTGAACCAATCTGTCCTTTTAACTGATAAGGGGTATCCATAGCGATTATCTGGCCCGCATCCATAA
Source organism: uncultured Dehalococcoidales bacterium (assembly GCA_964413335.1). GTDB lineage: Bacteria > Chloroflexota > Dehalococcoidia > GIF9 > AB-539-J10 > JAUUZT01. The sequence continues at coordinate 14,432 of CAYPSP010000013.1, read as the reverse complement.
TGGCCAGGCGGTCACAAAGTCGATTGGCTTCCTCCATGTAATGGGTGGTGTAAAGGATAGTCATCCCTCCGTCACGCAACCCCTCAATAGTCTCGTAAATGTTGTTTCGCGACTGTGGGTCAATTCCTACTGTGGGCTCGTCCAGAAAGAGAAGCTTGGGGCCTCCCATGAGGGCAATAGCCAGGTTGACACGCCTTTTCATGCCGCCGGAATAATCACTGACTTTGTCCCTGGCTCTCTCAGCCAGTCCCATTAGTTCGAGATGGGACATTGCCTGGGCGCGTGCTTCCTTGCCTTTAAGCCCTACCATCCGTCCGAAAAAGACCATATTATCGAGAGCAGAAAGGTCCTGATAAAGAGCCAACTCCTGCGGACATACCCCTAATAAACTGCGAATTTTCCCTGCATTGTCATGTATAGAATAGCCGCCAATAGTAACATCGCCGTGGTCCGGCTTAAGTACTGTGGATAGTATTCGAATGGTAGTAGTTTTACCGGCAGCATTCGGTCCGAGAAGCCCAAATATCTCACCCTTGCCAATGCTAAAAGAAACTCCATTGACTGCCTTGTTCGCATTGAAGCTCTTATACAGGTCTTTAGCTATTAAAAACTCTTCAGCCATAATCATCCACCTGTATCCAGCGCCGTATTCAGATAGCGTTGAATTTATCTTTGATTATAACTGCTTGATGTATAATCTACAATCAAATGAACTTAAATAGAGTAGATACTTTAAACAGGCTCTCTACCTTATCTATTACCTGGGCACCTTATTTAAAATTCCACTGGTCAGTTCCATATTTCGTTTCAACCAACTGATTAGCCATATCGCTTTCCATAGAATTCAACCCTTCTGGTACCAGATGAATATCCAGTACTTTTTCAAAACCTGATGCGATGGCATCCGCCAGTTTTGTCCTGTCCAATGCTTGCTGACTCACGGAATTGATTGCGGTTGATATCATTACGACGAATTGAGACAGGTCATTCTGCGTTGAAACTAAATTTGCCATGGCATCCGGAGGCATATCAACAGCTATATATCCCTGATGCAACAGAACACCCCGCTTACGGCGTTGCGCAGCTCCGGCAACCTTCCTGTTATTAATAAGCACGTCGTATTTGGTGGGATGAGTAAGGCAGATGTTCTGTAGCTCTTCGTTGTTGCTAGCCTTTTCTGAAAAATGTTCCGCATTAATATTCAGTTGCCGTAATCCATTAATAATGCATTCGTGAATAACATGATACGATTCAAGGGTGTTCATGGGAACAAGCGGATTGTCCAGTGGCAACGCAACTGTGTAGGTCAAGTCCCAACCGTGAATAACTATCCCACCTCCCGTTGGACGACGGACAAGTCCAACTCCCTGTTCTCTGCACTTCGGTACATCCACCTCTTCCGCAATTTTCAGAAAGTAACCGAACGAAAAAGATGGGTGATTCCAGCCATAAAATCTAAGTGTTGGCAGAGCATCTTCTTTCTGTCGTAACATTAACGCTTCATCAATCGCCATGTTCATCGCCGCACTGTTGTTACCAGTCTGTAAAAGTCGCCACGTAGATTTCATTGCTGCCTCCTTTATCGTCAGTTGATGATACCACTGCTCCTTTGTTTGCTCAAGTACAAGCCATAGACTTAAGCAGCTGTAACACAGGAGTAGCTCACCTGGCTTCTATAGTTGATAATATACAGGAGACATACAAAGAACTTGCCCAAAAAGCGCACATGCTCTCTGGTCAATCGTGGGGCAATCGTCACCGCAGTCGAAGAATTTGAAAGTTGTCAGAGCGGTGGTAAAATTCAGTTTTCTCGATGGCAACCTTTGAAGTAATAGATTATAAAAGTAATTATTAGCGACTAAACAGGATGTACGGCTATGAGTATAGCATTCCAGGGGGCGGTAATCCTTGTAAAGGACGTGATAGCTTCCCGCCTTTTCTATGAAGAATTACTGGGACAAAAAGTTGCAGTTGATTTCGGTGAAGTTGTTGGCTTTGAAGCAGGTTTCTCAATCTGGCAGGCAGACCACTCCTATACCATACTGTTCGATAAAAAATACGATGAACAGCAAAGGCTCGGAAGTAATAATTTCGAACTTTGTTTTGAAGACAGCGAAATACATGACATCTGGAAAAGTGTATCATCCAGAGACATCAAACTTGTCCACCCTCTGAAAGAACAACCATGGGGACAGCTTGTTTTTCGTATCTACGATCCTGACGGCCACATCGTTGAAATAGGTGAGCCAATACCTGTCTTTGTAGCCAGGTTTCTGTCCCAGGGAATATCAGTGGAAGAGGTCGCCAAACGAACCTCCGTCCCGAAAGAAGGCGTCCAGCAAATTGCTAATGGACTAAAGCAATCATGAGCTATATTCCAGCTCAAGCCAGGCTCTATATTTGGCTTTTCTGCACTCCTGTAGTTCACAATGTAATTGACAAACAGAACCGACCTGGACGCAATTGCATTCGTTACAGGTATACCTGTCGGAGGTGAAGTTTCACCCGTAAACAAAGCTGGCGTTTTAGCACCGTTAATTATTCTGCTTGCCCTCATTTCGCTGGGAGGAGCTTTCACCATAATGAAACGCGGGCATAATCGCTAAGAAACAGCAATATCATTCAAGCAATGATTTCTGGATATATTCTTTCTTTTCAGAGGGCATACCGGCATAACAAATACGGTCTTTGCCAAATCTCAGGTGAATGGTATCTCCTACAGACAGCATAGCTGAATTATCCATAATCACCTCCTTAAAATCGCTTGACAGTCAAGTATTCAAAATGAGCAAATTAATATACTATTATTTTAAATATAAGAAATGGCCTGTTACTACGTAATTGGCAGAAGGTTAGTCAAATCAAGAAATAAAAGGAGGCCCAATTTTGGCAAACAAGGTTTTCTGTTTAGTGAGTACTGCTGATAGAGAAGTGGTTCTCGAAGTAGGCTTGATTTATCCTTTAAACGCAGCCAGGAAAAAGTGGATGGATGAAGTAATTGTCATTTTCTTTGGCCCATCGGAGAAATTAGCCGCAAATGATGTAGAAGTACAGGGAAGAATAAAAGAACTACTCGATAATGGTGTTAAAGTCGTGGCTTGTAAATGGTGTTCTGACAGGATGAATATTACTCCCCTCCTTGAGAATCTGGGTGTTAAGGTCGATTATGTTGGCTCTATTATCAGTCAATTAATAAAGGATGGCTGGGCTCAACTAACTTTTTAGTTATCATATCTCAATTTCCTGACGATTATTAAGGAAGTACTGGAGTAATTCATGTCACTCAGTTAAATCTATCAAAAAGGTTTGGACGTTCTTGAAGGCAGCAAGTTGCAGGAAATGCTCCGAGAGATTGAAACGGAAGCAATCAGACCCCCTTATTTAATTATTCTGGCTTCGTTCTCAATTTATCACAAGCCAGCTCTCTCTATAAGATAGAGTACAAGGGTAAGCCCCACAGCAAGAACAACAGTAGTAACAAAATTACTGACTTTGAAAAGTCGAGGTAGTGTTATATCTCCAAAATAACCTTTCATAAGTATACCGTTTTTTAACTTAGGATAAACTACTGCTAGAAGCCCAGAACCTACCACTATCCCTAACAAACCTGCAGTTGCTGCATCTAGATATCCATTGCCTATAGCCCCAGCAAGAGTTCCCGGGCAGTAACCGAGTAGCGCAAAACCAAAACCAAAGATTAACCCCCCAATTGCGTTTTTGCCCCATGAACCCTCAAAGGCACATAATTGGACCCATCCTAAACGCTGCATTATATGTAACCCTATCATTCCAGTAATGACCGCAGACAACATTACCTTTACTACGGTAAAATC
>CAYPSP010000013.1:0-10589 GCA_964413335.1 uncultured Dehalococcoidales bacterium | reverse complement strand
AATCATTAAGAAGAAGCTGTCCTATGATAACGTTATATTTAGTGACCCCTCCTTTTTGAAGCAGAAAACCAAAAACAATACCAAACAATAAACCCCATAATAACTGTATTTTTTGTTTTTTCATTATCATTACCTCTGTTTATATTATGCCAACACATTAAAAAGCAGTTGCGCCATTAAAATCCCACCTATAAAAAAACATATAGCCGAAATCCAGCTTGCAACAGAAAGCAACATAGTACCGCTTATACCATGTCCACTGGTGCAGCCATCTGCCCAACGTGCCCCAAATCCCAGTAGAATACCACCCGCAAAAGCCATAATTAATCGCATGATTACATTGCTTCCAAAGGAAATCGCCCATCCTGTAGGAACCCACCCTAGCTGAAAATCACCTGATAGTAAAGATGAGATGAGTGCACCAATGACAATGCCCAGAACGAGCATCCATTGCCAATCCACTTCAGGCTTCACTTCTTGACAGTAGAGTTTTGCAGCAACGGTTTTCCTTCTAAACAATTTCTCAATCATCCCGGCAGATCGTGCAAAAGATGTGGAGCAACCTATAGGTTTTTTGGAAATTAACCAGGTAAACCAACTTAATATGCCGATACCACTACCAACTACATAAGGGGACCACTGTACACTTGTTAACCATTCCATCTTAATACCCTCCTTTCATTCAATATATTTTTCTGCAACGCAGATTTAGCTACTCGGATTGAAAGTAAATTTAGAAGTTCTGTTTATTGAACATGACAATCTACTGGTCAATAACCGAACCGTCGACATGCAGTCTGCTATGAACCTTTCGCGGTTTAAAGGGATAGCGGTCCTTGGCATCATCAGCCAGCTCTATCCCAATTCCAGGAGCATCAGGGATAATCAGAAAGCCTTTTTCCACCCTGAGCGGTTTCTTAACAATCTCACTCTTTGGTGCTTCAAGTTCCCCTTTCGGATATTCCTGCAAAGCAAAGTTAGGAATACAGGCAGCCACCTGCAGACAGGCCGCCGTGCTTACAGGACTCAGGGGATTGTGAGGAACAACATTTACGTAGTGAGCTTCAGCAAGGGCAGCAACCTTCTTTGCACCGGTTATCCCACCACAGATACAGACATCAGGACGAACATACTGCACTGCACCACGAGTTAATAACATTTCAAATTCCTGGATATTTAGTAGTCGCTCCCCTGTGGCAATGGGGATATTAATTTTATTAGCAATAAACGCCATGGCATCAAAGTTGTCAGGAAGAGTCGGGTCTTCATAGAAGAAAGGATGAAACTGCTCAATACCTCGCCCCAGAACAACAGCCTCAGCGGGTGTCAGACGACGATGAATCTCAATACACAGGTCAACATCGTTTCCAACCGCCTCACGATACCGACCAACCGCCTCTATGGCATCGGTCATCTTATCTGCATGCGTCTTGAAATATGGGACATCACGCGACTCGTCCAGAAAGGGAGTTAGGTGACCTGCCGCTGTGAAACCCATCTTCCTGGCATTCTTACACCCTTCGATAAGCTCCTCCCGGGTCTCTCCAAAGACGTGGTAATAGACACGTGCTTTGTCACGGCACTTTCCTCCCAGAAGTTGGTAAGTAGGTACACCAAAATACTTTCCAGCGATGTCCCAGAGAGCAATATCAATGGCGCTTAGAGCGCCCATGATAGCCGACCCCCTGAAGTGACTGTAGCGATAGCAGTATTGCCAGTGATGTTCAATACGAAGGGGATCCTGGCCGACGAGATATCTCGCAAAGGCTTCCACCGCCCCGGCCGACGCCTCTAGAAACCCCCATGCCCCAGACTCACCAAGTCCAGTGATGCCCTCATCGGTATGCACCTGTACAAAAAGGTAGCGATCTACGGGTACCGTCTCAACTGCCGTAATTTTCATGTACAATCCCTCCTGAAATTATTAGCTCTTTAAGCAAATTATATCCCTCCCAGCATTGCCTTTAGATAATTTATTGAGCTTTTAGCACTCATCTACTATATCTATCTGCTTACCGAAAGGGTGAAAACTAATGCAAGGATTCTGCTGGAAATCATTATTAATCGCAGAAAATGCTACCCCAAGCAATATTTAATAAGTGATTGTACTCCTCCTATTATTACTCAATCAATATGATCTTCATTCCCTTTTTCACTTTATTCTCTCCTTTTTTTAGTTAACCGGTTTCCCCGGCCTCTGTGCTAATTATTACGCAGAATCATGTAACTATTATGAAAATAAAGTGTGGAATATGTCTGATTTTAAATAGTTTTAAACTGCAGTATTTATCGAAAACTCTTATTTCTTTCTTCTGCCGGCTGCTGCAGCCAGGGGCGCTACCGCAATCCATAGAGTAATTGTTATGAGCATAGCCACGGAATAACCAATATCAGCCAGACCTATTTTGGGAGCGATAACTCCCCAGAGCAACATAAAGAAAAGTGAACTTAGAAAGAAACCGGGAATTGCAGCCAGTATAGTAAAGTAACCCATTATCTAATCCTCCTTTGAAATTTTATTAACTTCAGGTCAATCAATAAATTCACAAAAAGACGATACGCTTTATGTAAAGTTGCTTAGAGCTTCTATCTCTGTACTGCCTGCCCCCATAAAATGTCCCTTGGGGTAACTTTTCTGTGTTACTAAATCCTGCACCTTATAAGCTTCATCAATCGAAAGGCTTTTGATATTAGGTTCGCCATCCTTCGACCACTCATTTCTGTAATAAGCGTTGAAGAAAACTGTGGCTATTGAATCAAGTGATTTCATCTCTTTAACCTAACGCCATTATATATGTTGCAGTTAATAACACTAACATAATATAAATTTTATTAGCTAATTTCAGGCTAAAATGAAAGAGGAGAGATTCCACTAATAAATAAAGCATTGTTTATGTAGCAGTGTCCTAAGGGCAACCCCCATTGTTTGGAGAACTAGCCAGGTGTTAACATTGAGCAGCGGATGCAAGGAACAGAATCTGAAGATTTCCTATGATTAATGCGCTTTGGTGTATAAGAGTTGCAGATATAAGATGGCTATGATTAAAAAAGCCTTTCTTGTTTTCTTTGCTGTACTACTACTTTCGAGCACAGGGTGTAGCCTGTCCAGCCCGCAGACAGAATTATCCGATGAACTGCAGCAACGAATGCAACTGGTAGAAGAAATAAAGGCATTCGAGCAGGAACTGGACTTAAAGGAAACAGATAACTTCAAAACCTATTCAGATGAGTTGGAAAGCTATGATTATTTCTTTTACACGCCTCAGCTGACAATTCCATATTCACTGGATGACCCGTTATTGCTATGCTCGAAAGGAAAGCCCGAAGACTACAACATGGAAGGATATGACGTATTCTTTTACAGTATCCAGGCGATTGCTGGTGTTGAGACTCCAGTTAGCAGTTCTCTGATGCAGGCACCTCTTTCCAGATTTATACACGTTGTTTTTCATGAAGACTGGCATGAACAAATTGACTCATCAAAAGGGATAGAAGAGCCTTCTGCCGAGATAATCAGTTACAATGCTGCCCTGCTTTTCACCGAGAAGAAGTTTGGCAGGGATTCAGTAATCTACAGGACATTAAACGAACAATATGATAGCAAGCTCCGTTTAAGCCTTGTTTACCAGCAGTATTACGATAAACTTTCTGAGCTGTATGCACAATACCATTCAGGTGAGATAACAGAAGAAAGCACCCTTTCCCGCAAAGCCGAACTGATTGAAGCAATGGGAGGCGAGCTGGAAGAAATCTGGGGTACCCGGCCAGACCAACTAAACAATGCCTATATCGCCTTCCAGATGACCTACTTCAGACATTTCCTGTTGATGCATCAGCTGTTTGTCTCTACCGGTTATGACCTCTCGAAAACAATATCCATATTCCTGTCAATACCCAATCAGGGTACATGTTTTGAGACCGTGGAAGAGCTTAAGGACATTGAATCAGAAGTGACAACTTACTTAATAGAGAATATTGCTAACTTAGAGAACAGTTAATTACTAAACTGATGATATATAATTTGAGGAATATTGGATGCCTGATTACGAATTGAAACAGGAAATAGACCCGCTCGTCCCGGATAATAAGCTTATATTTGCCCTGGGGCATCTCACCTAGTTGCCCTGTCGGCCGCAGGCCAATAAAGCAATTTAGTTATGCTTAAATACAGAAGGAGGTTTTAATGAAAGCATTAGGTATCGTCGGGAGTCCCAGGAGGGGTGGCAACACGGAACTGTTGATGAAGCTAACACTGGAGACAATTGCCGAGCAGGGTATAGACACCGAACTTCTTTGTCTGGCCGGCAAAGATATACGCCCATGTACGGCCTGCATGGCTTGCCGAAGTGAGGAGAAATGTCCCATCGATGACGACCTGTTTCCCATTTATCTGAAAATGAAGGAGGCTAATGCCATAATCATTGGCTCACCAGTATATTTTCAGGGTCCTTCCGCTCTTGTCAGAGCGTTAATAGAGCGTACTGGTTACATCTCCAACCAGCATGGACGAGTGTTTGCTGGGAAAGTGGGGGGACCACTCGTAGTAACACGCCGCTCAGGGATGAGCCTTACACACGCCCAGTTTCTTCTCTGGTTTTCAGGCCAGCATTTCTTCATCCCAGGTTCCAATAGTGTTGCTATTGGCCGAGATAAGGGTGAAGTGTTGAAAGACGAAGAAGGAGTGAGCATAGCCCAAGAATTCGGGAGAGGCATAGCTTTTCTACTGACAAAACTCTATAAATAGCCCGTATCTGAGATACAAGGTCGTCTATATTTGGCGGATACGAAATTCGTAGCCAATTTGTTATTTCGGCCGACGAACTGAAGGCGATACCCCAAACAAGGGGTTGCCAGGCCCAAAAGCATCAATAGCGGTACCTGTTATGGCACTACTCTCATCAGATGCAAGAAAGACAGCCACCTTTGCAATTTCTTCCGGGGGCATAGCATGTTTTGGAATTTCACCACCAGTGATTTCGCTGAGCATATCTGTTTCTACGGCACCGGGACAAATGGTATTAACGTTAATACCAAATTCTTTGACCTCTGCAGCAAGGCAATAACTGAACATGATAACAGCTGCCTTGGAAGATCTATAAGGAGTTCTCCCTGCTGCTCCGATACGTCCTCCAAGTGACGAGAAGTTGATGATTTTACCAGACCGCTGTGCAATCATCAGGGGGACTACTGCATGGCAGCAGAGAAACGTACCGGTTAAATTAACACCAATTATCTGGTTCCATTCATCGAGCGTTAATTCGGTAACCGTTCGGTATGGCAGGTTCACTGCCGCATTGTTTACCAGTATATCTATATGTTGATACCTGCCTTTTGTTTGCTCGACCATTTTGACAACATCCGCTTCACTGGCAACATCAGCTTGAATACTGATGGCCTCTCCTCCTTCTCTCAAAATTTGGTTTACTACCTCATCACAGCGATTTTTATTTCTGCTGACAACAGCAACTTTAGCTCCCTCGCTGGCAAAGGATAAGGATACTGCCCGTCCTATACCACGACTCCCTCCAGTTACTATGGCAACTTTGTTTGCTAATCTCATTATTTACTCCTTTATAGCTGTGATTTTCTTCATTATGCTCTGAGTAGAAATAGGATAAGCTTATACTCAGAATAACGCAAGGGGCTTCCTTGCTGCCGGTACTACCCAGGTACGAAATAGGAAGTCCTATTTCCTACCGATGTTTGAAGCTCCTGAAATATCAATCTCTCCGAGGGTAGGCTCACCGATATACTCAAGCCTTGAGGCCCCGCTCAGGTCAGCATCCAGTCTTCCATCCATGTTCAGGGTGCAATCAGTGGCACCTGAAAGGATGACACTGGCATCATTGACCGTGAAATCGGACAGTTTCAGATGACTGGCTCCATCAGCTTTAATATCTATATCATTGGCATCACCCTCTAATTGAATCGAACTGGCGCCTGATACATCGATTTCTATATCTCCCGTCTCCAGTGCACCGGTAACATCACTTGCTCCTGATATATTAAGATAAATGTCGCCATATGATATTTCAACCAGCTCCACCGAACTGGCGCCTGATACCGTAATGTCCAGCGTTTTCATTGAACTGAAGCCGGAAACAACACCGTTTGTAGCGCCAGAGCTATTCAAATTACGAAGTAGAGGCATGCTGATGATTGCCTTTGGCATGTCAACGCCGTCAATGCCAATATTGAACATGGTCCATGGGCCTTCTTTCTCTATCATTAGTGTTTGTCCTTCTTTAGTAACACTGATATCGTCAAACATGTTATCGTAAGCCATGATACTTATGCTAGGGGTATCAGATTGTATGATTTCGTAACTGAAGGCACTACCGATATCAACATTTGTAAATTCGGTGATATCATATTGCCTGGTCTCCTTTTCCCCAAGATCTGCATCTCCATTTCTTGTGACCAGAATACCACTGCATCCTGAAATCAGCAGAGTGCTCAGCAGCAAGGCTATTACTATTAACATTCTAAATTTTTTCATCGAATCTTTCTCCATAGTTGTTTATTCCGCAAACCTTTTCACCGTTTAAACTCTTACCAGCAACTTCTTTGCCATGTTACCGTGCAGTCGCCCAATATACCTGGACAGGTGCATGGTCAGTGTACCCAATAAAACGCCACAAATTACCATCACGGGCAGTATCCAGCCAGCCAGGTAATAGAAAACGCCGTTAACGTAATATACCGGTAAGTCAAAACCCAGGTGCAGGACAGGTGAGGCAATACCATATAAAGATAAAACAATTAAGGTAACGAACACGGTGAAGTAAATAATGCCAAGTGGAAGTTGCACTACCATATAAGCCATTGTTGTCCATGTACGTTTATCTGTTACCAGTGCCTTGAGTTTTGGCCACCATCCGATATTTTCTCTTGAAAAAAGCGGGCGACGTGGCATCCGTATTCCCAGCAAAGCCTCCACAATACGCCCTTCAACCAGTGCTATTCCTCTGATTGAAAGCAGAAACAAACCAGCAATCGGTATCCCGATAATCAGAACCATCAATCCCAGGGAAACTGATATTCCAGTTACTGCCCAGGTGAAGTAGATGATCCCTGTAACCAGTGAAAATAGTAGATACAGAAGCGCTCCCCATGCCCTGGGGTCAGCAAATACAGCAAAGAATTGTGCAAAGGTTGAGCGCTTATCTGTGTATACAGGTTTCACAAAAACCGGTTGGACCCGCTCTTCGATTTCCCTATACGCCTTAGCAATATCGGCTGGCATGCCATACTTTTCAATAATCGATGGCAGGGCATCAGTTTCCGATACGCCAGGCTGACCTTCAATGGCACTACTTAAGGCTGTTCTCAAATGCTCCTCCGCGTCAGAAAGAGCATCCTGTATTGTAGCGGAGTCACTTCCGTCAAGTTCATCCTTGAGTTGCTTTAGATATTCATTAATACTCTGTATCATCGTGTTCTCCCTCCAAAATAGTATCCACAAATATTTTTGTCCGAGACCATATTTTTACCCATCTTTTCAGAGTCTCATGACCGGATTCGGTTATTTTATAATAGCGCCGGGGTGGCCCTGAAATGGAAGGTTCCACTTCACTTTCCAGCAGGCCACTACTTTCAAGAGATCTCAATATTGGATATAGCGAACCATGTGTCATAGGCATATCTTCGACGGAAGTCTCAATGTGCCTTGCAATCTGATAACCATACATCGGTTTTATCGCCCTGCCCAGAATGTTTAAAAGGACAACTGCCGATGTGCCGGCGTTCAGTTCCTTTTGAATTTTCTTATCTACTTCGTTTATTTCGACCAAGTTTTTCACCTCCCTGATATGCTGCATGAAGTCCTTTCATTTTCCGCCGATTAGTGGCTTTGCAGAAATCACCATATTTTCAGCCAATTAGAATTGTTTACTTATCATTATTATTATACTAACATTATTATTAAGTTAATATTAGTATGTTATCACTACTTTGTCAAATCGTAAGAGGCTAAAGCTGATGGAACGTTAATTGCACTAATGTCTAAATCCAGGCACTAATAAATCATGCAGTGATTTTTCTTCTTGACCGTTTGAAAGCCTTGATGATTTCATGAACTGCCAGAAATAAAGCCGCCGCAGCCAGAACAGTTACCCAATCGCCGAGGGACAAGGGAGAAAATCCCAGAAAGCTGTTGATGAATGGAGTATATATCGCAGTCATGGTAAATCCAATTGAGAGCACAATGGACCACAGCATTTTCTTGTTACTCCAAAAATTACTGTTGAATATTGAATAATAGCTATATCTTCTGGATAAAACATTGGCAAACTGACAGAAGACAATAGTAGCGTAACTTAAAGTAGTAGCCCTTGAGTACAGAACATGACTAATTGTAAGTTCAGCCCCTGTACGTTGCATGAACACCACAAAATTTAGAAACCCAAGAGCTCCCATGAGAAATCCCAGGAACAGAATCTCATACAATACATTCCTGTTCAGAATATGTTCCTGCTGTTTTCGGGGCGGAGAAGTCATCAAATCCTCTGAACCCCGGTCAAAAGTAAGAGCTGTAAGCGGTAAAATCTCAGCCAGTAAATCAATCGCCAGTATTTGAATAACAAGAATTGGGATTGGCCAGCCAAACAGGGCTACCCCAACCAATCCCAAAAGAACAATAGACAGTTCCGCACCGTTACTGGTCAGAGATGCGATTATCGTTTTCTTCAGGTTGTTATAAATCGTTCTGCCTTCTCTTATTGCATATACGAGTGTTGAGAAGCTGTCATCCAGCAATATAAGTTCAGAAGCTTCCTTAGCAACATCGGTGCCGATAGTTCCCATGGCAACACCGATGTGGGCGCTTTTTAGAGCAGGAGCATCATTAACCCCATCTCCTGTAACTGCAACCACCTCTCCTTTACTTTTTAACACTTTGACGATTCTCAGCTTATCTTCAGGGGAAACTCGGGAGAAGATAAGGGACTGATGACCTTGCATAATCTGTATCAGCTTTGCATCCTTAATCTCAGAAAGCTCATCTCCGGTAATTACAACTGCGTCCTCGTTATCGGAAGACAGGTTAATCAACTTTCCCACTGCCTGTGCCGTGACGGCATGGTCCCCTGTCATTATGTAGGTTTTGATATGGGCTTGATGCGCATCGCCTATTGCCTCTTTCATCCCCTGCTTGGGAGGGTCATTCATTGCCATCAAGCCTAACAATGTTATGTTTCTCTCAACATCGTCTATCTCGTAATCATGTTTCTCATCTTCAAGTTCCCTGTATCCAAATGCTAAAACGCGCATTGCCTTCTTAGAGTATTCGACGTTAAGCGTATTCAGCATCTCAGTATCTTTCTGTGTGAGCTTAACTGCCTTACCTTCTTTATACATATATTTGCTAACCGAAAGAATAGAACCGATGGCTCCCTTCATGCAGATGACCCTCTTATCATCAAACTGCCGAATAGAACTCATCCTTTTACGTTCAGAATCAAAGGGGAATTCCTTGAGTTCCGGATTCTCTTCGTCCTCCACAGGAGAACGCGTCCCCAGTTTCGTTGATACAGTGATAAGGGCAGCTTCGGTTGGGTCACCAATGGGATACCAGCCGGGGTGTTCCTTATCAGCTTTATGAATTTCTGCATTGGATGCCATAGTGGCTGTATCGAGCATGATTTCTATTTTTTTAATCTGCTGCTCTGTCAGTTTCTTCCCACTGGAATCCCGTATTTCTCCCTCCGGCTCGTAGCCAACTCCCGAGACTTCATATTGGTGACCATCGAACCAGATATATTTTACAGTCATCTCATTTTTAGTAAGCGTACCCGTTTTATCTGTGCATATGACATCCGTTGAGCCTAAGGTTTCTACAGAAGACAGCCGCTTAATGACCGCATTTTTTTTAGCCAAACGGGCCACGCCATTTGACAGGGCTACCGTGATTTGCATCGGAAGTGCCTGTGGTACAACGGCAACCGCAATGCCCAAGGCGTAGATAAGTGCTAAATTCATGCCAAGGCCCTGCCAAATAGTAACGATGAACAGCATAATGCCAACTATTACGGCAAAAACAGTAATTCTATTGGCGATAGACTGCATTTCCAGCTGTAGAGGAGATTTAGATTTCTTTTCTACCTGTGTCAGCCCTGCAATTCTTCCCAGTTCTGTACTCATCCCCGTTGTTACGATTACCCCTTTTGCATTACCTGTAGCGACAGTAGTACCAAGAAACGCCATATTGTCACGGTCCGGCAGAGATGATTTTTTCTTTATCGTGTTACTGTGTTTTTCTTGAGGCATTGACTCGCCCGTCAGCGAAAAGTCATTGGTCCTCAGATTAAATGATTCAATTATACGAACGTCGGCAGGAACTTTGTCGCCTTCATCAAGATATAGAATATCCCCCGGCACCAGCCTCACCTGGGACAGTTCAACCAATTCACCATCTCTGTAAACCTTCGCAGGAGACTGCACCAGTCTCTTAAGGGAATCCATGACGCTTTCTGCCTTATGTTCCTGGAAATAACCGATAATCGCATTTATCAGCACAATGATGAACATAATAGAACCGCCACTTATGTTGCCGATAGTAAAAGAAATGATTCCTGCTATGACGAGGATAA
>CAYPSP010000012.1:0-15184 GCA_964413335.1 uncultured Dehalococcoidales bacterium | reverse complement strand
AAACAAATAAACCAGTACAACGTTTGGGTATCGGGGTAGCCGGGCAAATTGAGAAAAATACCGGAATAGTCCTTTTCTCTCCAAATCTTGACTGGTATCATGTTCCCATAAAGAAAAGGTTTGAAGATGCACTTTCTATACCGGTAACAGTTACCAACGACGTAAGAGCTGCCACCTACGGAGAATGGCTCTATGGAGCCGGCAAGCGAGTTGATGACATGGTGTGCCTCTTTCTTGGTACCGGGGTTGGCGGAGGTGCCATCATCGGCGGCAAACTACTGGAAGGGCATAGCAATTCAGCGGGAGAGCTAGGTCATATAACTATCGTGCAAAATGGCCGAGAGTGTGGCTGTCATAATTTGGGATGTTTGGAAGCATATGTCGGCGGTTTGGCTATCAGTAAACGAGCACAGGAACAAGTACATGACAACCTCGAAAAAGGACAAGCACTAATCACATTAGCAGGTAGTATTAGTAAAATAACCGCCGAAACAGTCACTGAAGCCTATAATCAGGGGAATCCCTTAGCTCAGTTTATTGTGAACGAAACCGCACAGTTTCTGGCTGCTGGTTTAGTATCTATTGCGAATGCATTTAACCCCCATCTTATTATACTGGGAGGCGGTGTAATCCAGGGACTACCAGCATATATATCAATGACAGAGCAATTGGTTCGCAGCAATGCACTCAAGTCAGCAACAGATGATTTACACATCGTTAAAGCAGCCCTGGGTAACAAGGCTGGAGTAATTGGTGCAGCCGTGCTTGCACAGCGTAAATTAGCTCATCATTAGTAACCCGAATATATAC
The DNA here is from genome assembly GCA_964413335.1 of uncultured Dehalococcoidales bacterium. GTDB lineage: Bacteria > Chloroflexota > Dehalococcoidia > GIF9 > AB-539-J10 > JAUUZT01. Next base: position 14,374 of record CAYPSP010000012.1, on the reverse strand, counting down.
AGAGCCTTCCATTTCAAAGATGTCAGGTCTATAATAGAAATGAAATGCCATATCAAAAACCACTATATTTTACCGGACAATGCAAAGGTGGAGGTGAATGAGATGAGCTTCAGGTCTTTTTTGTATACACTGGCAAGGTTACTGGGTGATGTAAACGCAGTAAAAAAAGGCAAGGTTGGTACACGAGTAAAGAGGCGTGTTGCCGGCAAAGCAGCCGGAAAATTCTTAAGAAAACTGTAAAGTAACTCATCATGGAAATCATCTGTAGCTGTCCTTGTTTCCAGTAAAAACAGTTCAGGCATATATGAAACCATCCCATACCAGTTCATTGAAATCCGCTAAAGGTACAGTACTGCTACTGACCATCATTGCCTTATGCCTGGGACTGGTAATCGGTCACAGAATTAACTCCACTGATAGCCCTTCAGAGATAGAAACAGCACTTGTAGTCCGCGTAATCGATGGAGATACTGTCGAACTGCTTGACGGACGCCGTGTACGTTACCTGGGAATAGACACACCAGAGAGAGGAGAGTATTACTATAAAGAGGCATCGGACAGAAACAGGGAACTCGTCGGAGGAAAAACAGTAGAACTCCAGCGCGGCAACAGGGATAAAGATGTTTACGGCCGTCTCCTGCGCTATGTATTTATTGAAGGTGTTTTCATTAATGCCGAACTGGTTGCCGAAGGATATGCCGCAGCATATATCTTTGACCATGAAGAGCGCTTCAGTCGTGTACTTCTGCAATTGGAACAGTATGCAAGGCTTAGTAAACACGGTATATGGGATTTATAACAAAAGAGGGGAAATAGAACACGGCAAAATTGCTCTGGACATAAGGAAGTAGTGCTGTTATAATTCGCCGCATATTACCTCATAACGTAGTCAGGTACAATAAAGGAGAAAACAGAAATGAGAAAGTTGCTTTCCCTGGTAATTGCACTGGTAATGCTGGTAACAATCATATCCGTCACGGGTTGTGCTGACAACGCAGCAGACGAGAACTATAAAATAGGCGCTATTATCTCTATTTCAGGTCCAGCCTCAAACCTCGGTGTTCCTGAAAAACAGACACTGGAAATGCTGACAGAAGAAATAAACGCTGCTGGCGGTATCAACGGTCACCCGGTGGAAATGATTATCTATGACGATGAGACCAATGCTGAAAAGGCAGCTACATTAGCAACACGTCTTATTGAAAGAGATGAGGTACTTGCTGTAATTGGTTCAACATTTACAGGAGGTACTATGGCCATTATCGACACCATGAATTCACAGGAAACTCCGCTGGTTTCCATGTCGGCTGGTATCGGTATTATAACCCCTGTCGAAGATAGGTACTGGATATTCAAGACCCCACAAACCGAAAAGGAAGCCGTTATTGAGATATACAAATATATACAGGCAAAAGGTATACAGGATGTTGCCATCATAACTGATACCTCAGGATTTGGTGCAGGTGGACGTAACTATCTGCTTTCTGAAAGTGCAAGCTATGGCATAAATATCTTAGATGACCAAACATTCACCAGTGGTGATACCAGTATGCAGTCCCAGCTGACTCACATTAAGGGTACTGCTGCGGAAGCTGTTATTGTTTGGGCTACTGACAAAGAATCTGCTATGGTCGCTTCAGACCTGCAGGCTCTGCAGATGACTATTCCGCTGTTTGCAAGTCATGGTATTGCCAACATGGCTTTCATTGAAAATGGTGGGGATGCCGCCAATGGGGTTATTTTCCCCGCAGGTAAGCTGTTAATTGCTGACCAGGTTCCTGCCAGCGATCCTCAACAGAAAGTTCTGGCGGGTTACAAGCAGGATTATGAATCCAGATTTGGCGCTGGCACTATCAGTACCTTTGGAGGACATGCCTATGATGCCTTTGGATTTGTAACCATAGCCCTCGCAAATATAGATTTGGGCCAGGATCTTGCAGCTGCCAGAGCACAACTAAGAGATGAAATCGAGAAAGTCGAAAACTTTGTCGGTACAGGTGGTGTATTCACTGTTTCTCCAGAAGACCACCTTGGAATGCAACCAGGTTCCCTTGCTATGTTCGAAATAGTAGACGGGGAATGGACTTTAGCTCCGTAATACCAGAGTAATATCAAGCGAGCTAATCAACATCGTTTAATAAATAGGAACAAAGGGGAAAAGAAAATTCCTTTTCCCCTTTGTTCTATGAGCTAGTTCGTCAGGAGGTTCTGCTGAATGTCATCGGAGCAGTTTTTCCAATATCTCGTATCAGGCATTACTCAGGGTAGTATTTATGCTCTTGTCGCTCTGGGATTCACTATAATCTATGCCGTTACCAAGATTATCAACTTCGCCCAGGGTGAGTTCGTCATGCTGGGAGGGATGCTATCCTTTACCTTAATCAACGCCGCTGGTATTCCCCTCATTCCTTCACTAATCCTGGCTGTGCTGTCCACAGCAGTGATTGGCGCCGTATTGTATATGCTTGCTATCCGTACTGCCAGAAAAGCGTCGGTAGTGAGCCTGATAATCATCACCATAGGAGCATCCATCTTCATCCGTGGTGTTGCCAGGCTATTTCTAGGCGTGGATTCGGTACGTCCTCCCTTTTTCAGTGGTGATGAACCACTGATATTCATGGGAGCAATAATCAGGCCTCAAGCTCTCTGGATAATTGGCACTACCATAGTGGTAACAATTATCCTTCACCTGTTTTTGTCCTATACCATGATGGGTAATGCACTGAAGGCATCAGCAATAAACAAGATAGCAGCCGCTAAGGTAGGGATTAATACCAGAACTATGGCACTGTCTGCCTTCATCCTGGCTGCAATAATAGGAGGCATCAGCGGGGTTGTTATGGCCCCACTAGCTCTTACTTCTTATAATGTAGGTGTTATGCTTGGGCTTAAGGGTTTTGTATCTGCCTCCATCGGTGGTTTTAAAAGCCCTATTGTCTCAGTTATCGGTGGTATAACCATCGGTATTGTAGAGTCGCTTGCGGTAGGTATAAACTGGGGTCCATTTACCTCTTCCTATAAGGATGCTATCGCCATCGTGGCACTGCTATTGATATTACTAGTTCGTTCCGGCAAACTGGCAGCAGAGGAGAGGACAGCTTGATGTTTCAATGGATTAAGAAAAGGTGGATCTACTTTGTTGCCGCCGTACTATTAATAATTATCCCCTTCGACTGGTTCCTGGGTAAATACAACACACTGCTGATTTTTATCGGACTAAACACCATGGTTACCGTAGGCCTCTGCCTGTTAATGGGCTATACGGGGCAGGTATCTCTCGGGCAGGCTGCATACTACGGAATCGGCGCCTATTTTTCAGCCATCCTGAGCAAGACATATGGCGTTGACCCCTGGATGGCAATGTTAATCGCCGCAATAATTACCGGTACCTTTGCCTATAGTATCGGTTACCTTATCTTCCGGCTAAAAGGCAACTATCTCGCCATGGCCACCCTTGGCATTGGTATAATTATATGGATTCTCTTTCGACAACTAAGCCAGTTCACCGGCGGCCCTGATGGAATGAGTGGCATTCCCTATCTCTCCATCGGCGGATTTATCTTCGATACACCCTTCAAACGTTATTACCTTGTCTGGTTTTTTACTCTGGCTATCCTGCTCCTTTCACAAAATATTATCCGGTCACGAACAGGGAGAGCTCTGAGAGCTATTCACGGCAGTGAAGACGCGGCAGAATCTATCGGCATAAATGTCGCCCAGTTTAAGGTTAAGATTTTTGTATTGAGCGCTGTTTTTGCCTCTCTTGCCGGCAGTCTCTTCGTCCACCACCTCCGTTTTGTCAGTCCACAACAATTTAACTTCCTGGCATCAGTAAAATTGGTAGTGATGGCGGTGATAGGTGGACTGGCCAGCATCTGGGGAGCAATCTTTGGTGCAGCCACCACTAACATACTCAGTGATGAACTGCTGCTCAATTTTGGTGAATTGGATATCATGATATATGGATTGATACTGATGCTGGTAATGATATTCATGCCACAGGGCCTGTTTGTAAAATTAAAGGAAGTAATAACCACATGGCGTGCCAGGGCAACGAAAAAGGATTAAGAGTTGAGCGACTTCATATTACAAACTAAAGATTTAAGCAAAGTCTTCGGCGGACTGGTCGCCCTGGAAAACCTTGACATGGCTATAGAAGAAGGCAAAATCACTGCGGTTATCGGCCCTAATGGAGCAGGAAAGACTACTCTGTTCAACCTTATTGCCGGAGTTTTTTCAGCTACCAGCGGGGAGATACTTTTTCAAGGAAAGCGAATAAACAGCGTACCGCCTCATAAGAGGGCGTCTCTAGGTATCGCACGGACTTTCCAACATGCACTCCTTTTCGGAAATATGACCGTTATTGAAAATATTATGGCAGGACAGCACCCACGCAGTCGCTATGGTATTTTAGAAGCTGCCTTATGCCTGCCCAATGCCAATCGTGAAGAAAAGCAAATCTTACTAAAGGCAACTAAATATCTTAACCTGGTGGGACTTGGCACAGAGAAAGACAAGGAAGCCTTGAGTCTGCCACTTGGACGGCAGAAATTGCTGGCTATCGCTCGTGCCATGGCTACTGAGCCAAAGATTTTACTGCTCGATGAGCCCGGTGCAGGACTGACTACTCTTGAAAAACGAGCCCTTAGCGATTTAATCCACCGAATTATAGACATGGGAATAACTGTACTGCTTGTTGAACACGATATGCCATTAGTAATGGGACTTGCAGAAAAGGTTATCGTACTGGATAGCGGACAAAAGATTGCAGAAGGTAGCGCTTCTCAAATTCAGAGAGATAATAGAGTTATTGCGGTTTATCTCGGCGAGGAAGTAGAGGAATAATGCTAAGGGTTGAAAATGTAACCGTGGTTAATGGGCGAGTTACGGCTGTAAGAGATGCTTCTTTTATAGTAAACGAAGGGGAAATAGTCACCCTGATCGGGAGCAATGGAGCAGGGAAGAGTACAATTCTCAATGCCATTGCCGGATACAACCCCTTACAGAGCGGTAGTATCTGGTTACACGACCAACAACTCACCGGGCTTTCCCCTCACCAGATGGTAGGACTAGGCTTAGGCTATATTCCCGAAGGAAGACAGGTCTTCGGCCCAATGACAGTTATGGATAACCTTGTTCTCGGAGCTTACTCGAGGTGCGCAGAAAAATCGCTCGGCACTCTGGGTTATATTGGCTGGTTCATGCGTCAACCATCAGTACAGACCAATCTAGAGATGGTATTCCATCTCTTCCCTATCTTAAAAGAACGCCAGAAACAGCAGGCTTGTAGTCTCAGTGGCGGCGAACAACAGATGCTGGCGATTGGCCAGATATTAATGTCCTCTCCAAAGATAATACTACTGGACGAGCCCTCCCTTGGGCTGGCTCCAATTTTAGTAAAAGATATACTGAAACTTCTGGTTAAATTGAGAAATGATGGAATTACCATACTTCTTATCGAACAAGATGCTAAAGCTGCCTTAAAAATTGCCGACAGGGGCTATGTTATGGAAAGGGGCCGTATTACCATTGAAGGCACAGCCAGGGAGCTTTTAGGCAACGACAAGGTGATACAGGCATACCTGGGTAAATCGGTTGGTTAGTATTGCAGAGCCATGATAAAATAAAAGCTAGTATAAAACATTTTTTCTGTATCATTAAATTTGGAGGTAGAAGACAATGATTTGGAATAGCAAATACGAAACGATGCCAAGGAAGGAACTGGAAGAACTCCAACTGGAAAGGCTGAAGCGGCAAGTAACCAGGGTCTATAATAAAATCCCTTTTTATCAGCAGGCATTCATGGAGCGAGGCATAACCCCTGCTGATATTCGTTCTTTAGCTGACCTTGCCAAGTTGCCTTTTACCATTAAGCAAGACTTCCGGGATAACTATCCCTTCGGGTTGCTTGCTGTACCTATGGAGCAGGTGGTCAGGCTTCATGCCTCCAGTGGCACTACTGGAAAGCCCGTAGTAGCTCCATACACTGCCGCTGATATAGACATGTGGTCCGAGGTTATGGCCAGAACTTTATCATGCGCAGGGATGACAAAAAATGATGTAATGCAGAATGCCTATGGCTATGGCCTTTTCACTGGTGGCCTCGGCTTCCATTATGGTGGTGAAAAACTCGGAGCAACGGTCATTCCCACCGCCGCCGGTAATACCAAAAGGCAAATCATGCTCATGGAAGACCTGGGGACTACGGTCATCACATGCACCCCCTCCTATTCACTCACTATCGCCGAAACAGCACTGGATATGGGAGTAGATTTGAAAGCCTCCAAACTAAGACTGGGCGTTCTTGGAGCTGAGCCTTGTTCAGAACAAATGAGACAGGAAATAGAAACCAAGTTACCAATACAAGCGATAGACATATACGGGCTCACTGAAATGGTAGGGCCCGGAGTTTCCGTAGAATGCCCACACAAGTGTGGTATGCACATCTTCGAGGATAATTTCCTTGCTGAGATAATTGACCCTATAACAGGAGAACAACTTCCTTATGGAGAGAAGGGAGAGCTGGTGCTAACTACCCTCACCAAGGAAGCATTGCCTATTATACGCTTCAGGACCAGAGATATTACCTCGTTAAACCCTGAACCATGCAAGTGCGGAAGAACACTGGTGCGAATGTCCAAAATAACCGGAAGAACAGATGATATGCTGATTATCCGTGGTGTTAACGTCTTTCCATCTCAGATAGAGAGTGTTCTGCTTGAGGTTGAAGGGGTTGAACCACATTATATTATCGTAGTAGACCGTAAACGCCACATGGACACATTGGAAATTCAGGTTGAGGTATCCGATGAGGTATTCTCGGACGAAGCTCGTAAAGTGGAAGCTCTGGAAAAGAAGTTGATGGAAGAAATGGAGAGTACATTGGGCATCAGTCCTGTTATCAAGCTGGTAGAGCCCAAATCCATCCCACGAACCGAAGGAAAAGCCAAGAGGGTTTATGACCGTCGAGAACTATAATCGCTGAAAGGGGGTTAATATACAAATGAAAGTAAAACAGATTTCTATATTTATTGAAAATCAACCTGGTCGACTGGAAGCTATATTAGAAGTGTTAAAGGCGAAGAATATTAACATGCTCGCTCTTTTCGTATCTGATACCACTGATTTTGGGATAGTACATATGATTCTCTCCGACACGGCGCTGGGTATAAAGGCATTAAGAGAAGCTAATTTTACAGTAAAGGAGTCTGTTGTTCTGAAACAGGAAATACCGGATATCCCGGGTGGGCTCCTTGAGACGATAGCCAGGCCTCTAACTAAAGCAGGGATAAACCTCGAGTATTTTTACGCTTTCCTCGACACCACTCCCGGTAAAGCCACCATTGTCCTCAAAGTGGCTGATCCCGATAAGGCTGAAGAAGTACTCAGCAGGTAATTATTTGGCTGGTGAAATAGGAACGGTAGTGCCGGTAGCCCGGGCAATTAGCTTGTCATCCTGATTGCTAACAGTTATTTCAGATATGCCTACCCGCCGCCCGCTTTTTATTACTCGGCATTCGGCCGTAAGCATATCGTATGTTGCGGCACCATTAATAAAGTGGATATTAAACTGGGTTGCTACACTGGGGTAGGCGAGAGAATTGGAAGCATAAGCAAATGCCTGATCAGCAATAGATGTAAGAATGCCGCCGAAGATAAATCCGTTAAAATTCTGATATTCAGGTAGCATAAGCATGGTCACTTTAGCATAGCCAGGTTTAAGCTCAACAACCTGCATGTTAAGAAATGAGGCAACCGGTTCTGCCTTCATTTTTTCAGTTAATAACTCCACGTTTCTTTCTATGCCATCAGCATGATCATCTTTATTCATAATACCTTCCTACCTTGTACCCATTATAAATTTATGAAAATGACAATTAACCTCATTCTCTACATATTTAACGAGAAGGGAATATATTTAAGAGGAGGGCAAAGACAGCTTCAGCAATGCAAGCAGACAAACCAGCTATTAACAATCTTATAAGAGAAAGACATACTGACGAAAATCTAGACTGATTTGTACTTTTGGGCTATTTTACCGAAGCCCTCCAGCGAACCTTCGAGTGTGCTATCGCTAACGCAGTAAGAAAGCCTGAAGTATCCCGGATAACCAAATCCGCTGCCCGGTACCACCAGCACTCTATGTTGTGCTAGCTCTTTAACGAAAGCAACATCATCCCTTAACGGGGATTCAGGGAAGATATAAAACGCTCCCTGTGGCTTCATGATTTTATAGCCAACACTTGTCAGTCCATCACAAATTAAATCTCTTTTACGTTTATACTCATCTATTGATACGGTAACCCCCTGCAGGGCACGTATTACATTCTGCATTAGCGCCGGTGCATTTACATATCCCAGCACGCGATTACAGAATATAAGTCCTGCTATTACTTCATCATGCTGCTTCAATTCAGGATGAACCGCAATATACCCAATCCTTTCTCCGGGCAATGCCAGGTCCTTGGAGTAAGAATTAACCACAAAGCTCTGCTTGTAATGTGACCAGATATGCGGGCATTTCAGTCCATCATATACTATATAACGGTAAGCTTCATCACTGATGAGTGATATTGGCGAGCCTAGTTCCAGTGATTTCTTCTCCAGTAATTTACCCAGAGTGTGAATTAAATCGTTACCATAAACAGAGCCAGTAGGATTGTTGGGGGAATTGATTATTACTGCCTTGGTTTTTGAATTGATAGCATTCTCAAGCTCATCGAGTCGCGGTACAAATTGTTCATCCGTGGAGACAACCTTAACTACTCCATTGTGGTTATGAATGTAATGGATGTATTCAGGGAAAAACGGGGAGAAAATAACCACCTCGTCTCCGGGATTAAGTATTGTCTTGAGCACAACGTTCAAGCCACCGGCAGCGCCACAGCTCATGATAATATCATTCTGGTTGATTTCCGTGCCTGACTCAACAGACAGGTATTCAGCTACTGCTTTTCTGGTCTCTGCATAGCCGGCGTTTGCCATATAACGGTGCATTCCCTGAAGTGGATTATCTACAATTCTTTTCAGTTCCTGGCTGAACTCAGCAGGTGGTTCCATGATTGGATTCCCCAGTGTGAGGTCAAAAACATTACTCTCACCGTAACGTTTTTTAAGGTTATTCCCTTCCTCAAACATTTTCCTTATCCAGGAGCTTTGCTCCATACTTTGTCTGACGGTATCAGAAAGAACCACTTTGGATTTCCTCTCTACCTTTATTGAAGGCACTGATATTTATTGGAACTATTTTCTCAGGTAGCCGTTTATGAATAACATCCATCCACACCTGTAAATCAAACGGCAGAAAGACCGAGGCACATCCCAGTAAAAAGATGTTTAATACCCTTATGTCGCCTAAACTGATTGCCTGTTCAGTACTATTAACAAGAATAACATGAGCTGTTTTTCCTTTTAATATACCAATTATCTCCTCATCAACAGGGTAACTGGCCTTACCCAGATTTACTGTTGATGGAGGTATCTTGTAGTTATTAACGATTACGGTAGATTTTTCGTTTAAGAATTGTGCCCACCTCATTGCTTCCAGCTTTTCAAAACCAAGCATTATGTCAGCCTGTCCATTTTTGATCATGGGAGAATAGATCTTATCCCCGGCACGGATATGGCTAACCACACTTCCGCCACGTTGCGCCATACCGAGAGTATCCGTTTTCTTGGTGTCGTATCCGGCGGCTATCGCCACCTCGGCAATAATATCGCTAGCAAGGATAATCCCCTGGCCACCAACCCCTGACATTATCAGGTTGATATTCTTCATTTAGCCTTTCCCTCAACGCTGGAAGTCTTTGGACCTATCGCATGTTGCGGGCAAACCTGCCGGCAAATACCACAGACATCACCAACACATAAATTATCATTTATAAATATTTCACCGTCCTGATACTGAATCGCAGGGCAACCAGTCATAGTGCATAAATCACATTTGGTACATTTATCCCTGTCAATAAACATTGGCGTAGTTTTCTTTTTAACCTGTGCCTGGCAGCTACCGCGTACTATGATAACGGACAACTCAGGATTGGCCAGTGATTTCTTAACCGAGTTCCTTATTTCCTTTACATTAAAGGCATCAACCAGCTGAACATCGTTGACCCCGATGCCACGAACCATTTTTTCCAGGTCAACCCTGTTGGTAGCCTTACCTTGAGCTGTTTTACCCGTCCCTGGGTTGTCCTGATGGCCTGTCATAGCAGTAGTCATATTATCCATAATTATTACCGTCATCTTTCCATTATTATAAACGGCATCAACTAAGGGAGTTATCCCTGAATGCAAAAATGTAGAATCGCCAATGACGGCGACAATATCACCGCTGACTCCTGCCTTCTCCATTCCCAGCGCCTGCCCGATACCAGCTCCCATACAGGCGCAGGTATCCATAGCGTTGAGTGGAGGGAGAGCTCCCAGTGTATAGCAACCAATATCCCCGGTAATAATCATCGATGACTCACGGTCAGGTTTATTACGCACTGACAAGTTGCTGCGATGGCCCAGACTGCTCAGCACATAGTAAATACCCACGTGTGGGCATCCGGCGCAAAAGAGAGGAGGACGACCGAGTAAAACAGCTTTCCCATCAGTTCCTTCTTTAGAACTAATCTCCGGAAGTAAATTGGCTTTGCGGCTACAGGCTTCAACGATATCCGGATTTAACTCACCAACCAGGGGAATAAAACTCTTTCCGGTTACCTCTATGCCCATTACTTTTATGCTATCTTCAATAAAAGGGTCAAGCTCTTCAATGACCAGAAGCCTTTTTACTTTGCATGCAAAATCTTTAATCATAGCTTTCGGCAATGGATATGGCATGCCCAGCTTGAGGAAAGATGCTTCGGGGAAAGTCTGCCTGGCGTATTGGTAAGCAACTCCACTGCTTATTACTCCCAGGGCGGAACTACCCAGCTCTACTCTATTTACTGGGAGAGTTTCCGTAAAGGCAGTAACTTCCAGTAATCTTTTCTCTACCTGAACATGACGCTGTCTGGCATTTGCCGGTAACATGACGTATTTTCTATAATCTCGGGGGAATCCTATCTTTGGATTACTCTGACGTTGTCTGTTTGCGTTTACAGCAGATTTGGAATGAGAAATACGGGTTGTACTGCGAACCAACACAGGCGTATCAAACTGCTCGCTTATATCGAACGCCAGGCTCATAAAATCATAAGCCTCCTGGCTATCGCTTGGTTCCAGTACCGGAATCTTGGCTAATTTGGCATAATAACGAGTGTCCTGTTCATTCTGTGAACTGTGCATCCCGGGGTCATCAGCAACGATAAATACCAGTCCGGCATTTATTCCGGTTGTGGAAGCCGCCATAAAGGGATCCGCAGCCACGTTCAGCCCTACGTGTTTCATGGACACCACGGAACGGGCACCACCATAGGCTGCCCCCAAGGCTACTTCTACCGCAACCTTTTCATTGGTAGACCATTCAGCATAGACATCTTCGTGTCGTGCAATATTTGCCAGTATTTCAGTACTTGGAGTTCCCGGATAGGCTGTAGCTACCAGAACACCGGCGTGGTAAGCCCCAAGAGCCAAGGCTTCATTACCAGACAGTAGTTTAATCACGATTGGGAGTCATTATAGCACAAGACTATCACGGTTTGGCAAAGTGTTTATCATCATCCACCAGTATTAACACATCTATTTAAACTATTTAGTGTAGAAGCAAGGCCATAATTCAATTTGTGGAATATAATATTTTGCTATGATATATTTGCTTCGCTGTGTTACGCAAAATGAAATACAACAATATGCTAATCATCAGTATGCTGGCTTTATTTCCGTTTATTGGTGGATGCAGTCGCACAGAGGAATCGGCTGCTACTGAATTAATTAACGATTCAACTCTGAAACACGCCACCTTCGCTGGGGGTTGTTTCTGGTGCATGGAACCTCCGTTTGAACAACTGGATGGTGTCGAGTATGCTATCGCTGGATATACAGGCGGGGACACGGAGAATCCCACATATGAAGATGTATCATCAGGAGGCACTGGACATTATGAAGCCGTTCAAGTCGTGTATCACCCGGAAATAATTTCGTATGAAGAACTTCTTGATGTTTATTGGCGGCAAATTGACCCAACCGATGATGGAGGGCAATTCGTTGACAGGGGATCACAATATAAGACCGCAATTTTTTATCATGATGATATTCAAAAAGAATTGGCGGAGATATCAAAGACTGAACTGGACAATTCTGGAAAGTATGACAGTCCAATACTGACACAAATATTACCTCTATCTGTTTTTTATCCAGCTGAGGAATATCACCAGGACTATTATAGAAAGAGTTCAGATAGCTATGAATTCTATAAAATAGCATCTGGTAGAGACAAATACATCGAATACAAATGGCCAGAAGTAAATAAATATGAAGACTTCCAGAAACCAACAGACAAAGAACTACAAGAGAAGTTGTCACAAAGACAATATTTTGTCACTCAGAAAAATGGCACGGAACCGGCATTTAACAATGAGTACTGGGACAATAAACAGGAAGGTATCTATGTCGATATCGTCTCTGGGGAGCCTCTTTTCAGCTCGATTGATAAGTTCGATTCAGGTACAGGCTGGCCCAGCTTCATCCAACCGTTAGAACGTGAGCATATAATCCTTATACGAGATACGAGCTTAGCTATTACGAGATTGGAAGTACGTAGTACATATGCTGACTCACATCTCGGACATCTTTTCGATGATGGCCCTCCTCCAACCGGAAAACGATACTGCATAAATTCCGCAGCACTACGCTTTATCCCCCGTGAAGCACTGGAAGAAGAGGGTTACCAAGAATATGATGACCTGTTCAAGAATTAATATTCCCTCATATTGATGTTTTTTACTATTATAATAATATAGCTAGCACCAAAAATACGTTGCAGAAATACAATAGTGATAATAAACACGTCCAATGAGACTACTCAGTGTAGAAATGAATTACAGCTTATCAGCTATACCCTGATGAATCTCTATGTGATAGTGCTTGTAATGCCATGACAAAATCCCTGGATTCTTGACCCTTTTAAGCAAGAAGCCTATAATTCTCCTCGCAATCATCTCTACTAAATCTGGTTTTAGGGAGTCGTTTGTTTCCTCCTGGTAGATGAATTTTAAAATCGCTATGGGCTACGTTTTCTTTAACAGTAACAGATATATCTCTGCATTGCACCCGACTATCTGTCAGGAGTCCAGGTCTTGAGAAGGAGTGTTATTTGAATAGCAACAGGTTTTCCAATACGTTCTATGGGTACTATATCATTGCATCGTTTGTACTCATCCTTGCATTTATTCATGGACTCCATGCTAGCTATGGAGTCTTCTTCAACTCCTTGCAGGAAGAATTTCAATGCAGCAGGGCAGCTATTTCAGGTGCCCATTCGATAGGTTTCCTGATTGGTGGCTTTGCCGCAATCATACTTGGCCGGCTCAGCGACAGAATTGGACCTCGTATTATTCTTACCATTGCTGGAATAGTATCAGGACTGGGGTACTTCCTGATGTCACAGATGAGTTCCCTGTGGCAGCTCTACCTGTTTTATGGACTGATAGTCAACATCTGGCCAATGGCTGCAGATGTCATAGCGCTCACCACCGTGGCGCGCTGGTTTGTAAAACGCAGAGGATTTGCCAGTGGACTGGTAAAAGCCGGCACTGGTATCGGTATTATGGTCATGCCTCTACTGGGTAGTTTTCTTATCTCCACACAGGGATGGCGAATGACCTACATCATTATCAGTATATTACTCGTTGCCTGTATCATTCCAGTAAGCCAGCTGTTGCGAAGGGACCCCTCCCTCAAAGGACTCACCCCCTATGGGGTGGAACAAGACCAGTCATCTGATTTAATAATGGGAGGATACTCTTTCAAGGAAGCGTTGCATACAAAACAATTCTGGATGATTTGCGTCACAATGCTCTCCATCTGGTTCTGTGCAAATAGCCTGATAGTACATCTTATTCCGCATGCGATTGATTCTGGCGTATCCCCTTCCAGCGCTGCAAAGCTTCTTTCCATACTTGGAGCAGTGAGCATTGCAGGAAGGATTGGTGTTGCCACTCTCAGCGACAAGATTGGCCTGCGAAAATCACTGCTTGGATGTTTCATATTGACGTTGCTGATGCTTTCCTGGCTATATTTCTCAAGTGAATACTGGCATCTTCTCCTCTTTGTTCTTATCTATGGCTTCGGTCACGGTGGTTTCTTTGCCCTTATATCCCCTCTCCTGGCAAAGATGTTCGGCACAAAAGCCCTTGGCTCCCTGTTCGGTATTGTTACCTTCTTCTCATGTGTCGGTGGTGCTATCGGCCCACTTATTCTTGGGATGGTATTCGACAACACCGGA
>CAYPSP010000011.1:8794-15625 GCA_964413335.1 uncultured Dehalococcoidales bacterium | reverse complement strand
TATAGAGTTAATGATTTTTCGCATTGTTCAAGAAGCATTAAGGAATGTTGAAAAGCATGCTCAAGCATCAAAAGTTGAGATAAAAGTAGTATTTGGTGAAGGAAAAATAACAGTTTCGATCAACGATAACGGCAAAGGTTTTGACCTATCAGGAGATCTTGGAGATTTGCCACGTATAGGAAGGCTAGGCCTCGCAGGGATGGAAGAGAGAGCCCATTTAATAGGGGGGAGTCTTCAGATTAGTACTGAGCTAGATATAGGCACAAATGTCAAAATGACTGCCCCCACATAGTATACTATCAAGATTATTATCTCTCTTTAAATAATAAAGTTGATAGCTGGACTAGATACAAATAGAAACTCTATTTGAATAATTTGCTTTCTACTACTATATGCTATAATGCGCAAATCCAATTATGGTCATTAGCTAGCAAAAACAAAAGGAGGGTAAATGAAGAATAAAATCCTCGAAAAAAAAGACTTACAACATTTCGTTGACAATCTTATCAAGACAGAAGCTGAGATCATCGGTCCTATAAGAAAAAGTACCAAGTATGTATTTGGCAGGCTTGCTAGAGCCAGTGAAGTATGCCTCGACTATGACCTGGCTCTATATCCGGTAAAAAATTTTCTCCTGCCATCAAAGGAGACGCTTATTAAGTTTAAACTAGGAGAAAAACCTGAAGCCGAGATGGCTGTCGAAGCTAACCCTATAGTTCTTTTAGGTGTCCATCCCTATGATATTAAAGCTATAGAACTTCTGGATACAGCTTTTTCTACTACCAACCCTGACATCAATTACCTCTCGCGGCGTGAAAAAACCACCATTATTGGCGTTGATTGCCTGTACCCCAACCCCAATGCCTTCTGTGCGAGTTTGGGGACAGCTGTCACTGACACTGGATTTGATTTAATGCTGACTGACATTGGCGATAGCTACTTGGTAGCTATCGGCAGCGGTAAAGGTAAAAAATTAGTCGAGAAATATGCCAAAACAAGGGAGGCAACTGAACAAGAACTAACACGTCGTGACAACGAACGGCAGAAAGCATTGGACAGATATCAAGTAAGTCTTTCCATGCCTCCTGAAGAGATACCCCAACTACTGGACCAATCCTGGGATAGTGCTGTCTTTAAGGAAAAAGGAGAAAAATGCCTTAGTTGCGGCTCCTGTGTCATGGTCTGTCCCACCTGTTTTTGTTTCGACGTCCAGGAAGACGTATCTCTCAATCTAGAGGAAGGTGAGCGTTATCGACAGTGGGACGCCTGCATGCTACCCGATTTTGCCTTGGTTTCTGGTGGGGGAAATTTTAGAAATAATAAGGAAGATAGGCTTCGTCACCGTATGTATCGGAAGGGAAAATATTTATTGGAAAGGTATGGAAAGCTGGGTTGTGTAGGATGTGGTAGATGCAGCTCCGCCTGCCTTGCTGAGATTGCCAGCCCGGCTGAGACCTTTAATATGTTAAAGGAGGAGAGTAATAAAGATGAGTAGCCAGACCATTCCACAAACGTCTATTTACCTACCGCGTCCTGCTGAACTAATACAGGTTACCCCAATCACTGAGACTGAGAAGCTCTTCGAATTCAAATTAGAAGGGGACCAGGATTTAGGACATAAACCAGGACAATTTATCGAACTTTCGGTTTTGGGAATTGGCGAAGCCCCTATATCAATTGCCTCTTCACCAACAAAGAAGGGCAGTTTTGAACTGGCAATACGTAAAACAGGCAATTTGACCAATGTTCTACATCGCATGAACACAGGAACTACGGTGGGGATCAGGGGACCTTTTGGTAACGGCTTTCCGGTAAACGACTTTAAAGGCAAGGACGTCTTGATTATTGCTGGAGGAATAGGTCTTTTCCCGTTAAGATCTATAATTAATTATATCCTTGATAAAAGAGTCGATTATGGCAGACTCATTATTTTATCCGGCTGCAGAACTCCACAGGAACGCGTATTTGCTGATGAACTGTCTCAGTGGACTGAAAGGCAGGATTTAGAACTGATAGAGACTGTAGACCGCTGCGATGAAGAGTGGACTGGAAACGTTGGCATGGTAACCACCCTTTTCGATAAAGTTGAAGTTGCTCCTGAAAAGACCGTTGCAATTATTGTAGGTCCACCGGTAATGTATAAATTTGTAGTTGCAGAGTGCAAGAAAAAAGATATTGCAGATGAACAAATAATATTGTCTCTCGAGAGAAGAATGAAATGCGGAGTAGGCAAATGTGGACACTGCCAGATTAATGAAATTTATGTATGCCAGGAAGGCCCAGTATTTACTTATAGTGAACTTAAAAAACTACAGGAGGCGCTCTAGAAATGAAACCAAAGTTGGGATTTTTTGATTTCACCGGTTGTGAAGGGTGCCAGTTAGAGGTTATCAACTTTGAGACCGAATTAGTAGAGCTACTGAAACATGTGGATATCGTGAATTTCAGGGAGGCAATGCAGGAGAGAAGTGATGATTACGACATAGCGGTCATTGATGGGGCAATCACCACAGACGCAGGTGTTGAGAGAATACAGCACATAAGAAAGCAGGCAAAGATATTGATAACTATTGGAGCCTGTTCTTCTTCCGGTGGTGTAAACTGCCTGAAAAATTTCCGGCCTATGGAGGAAAATCTTAAAATAGTATATGGCGATTGCGCTCACTACTACAACACCATTCCTGCACGGCCTGTCAGTGCAGTAGTGCCTGTTGACTATGAGCTTCCAGGCTGCCCTGTAAACCGGTTCGAGTTTATCCAGTTAGTTAAAGCTTTACTTCTGGGTAAAAAATTCGAGCTGCCTAATTACCCCGTATGTGTTGAGTGCAAGGAGGCTGGAAATGTTTGCGTCTTCGAAGAAGGAGGAAGCTGCCTTGGCCCAGTAACTAGAGGAGGGTGTAATGCCATCTGCGTTACCACCGGCCGTCACTGCTGGGGATGCCGCGGCCTGGTTAATGATCTCAATGTAGATTCAGAAAAAGAGATACTTCAGAAGTATGGCCTGAGTATTAAGGACATACTGGGTCAGTATAGATTATTTAATGGTTACTATCCGGAGGTGTCAAAATGACGAAACTGAATATCAACGTTCATCACGTAACTCGCATAGAGGGACATGGTAATATTACTGTCAACGCCAGCAATGGCAATATAGAAGAGATAACCTGGGCAATACCAGAGTCTCCCCGTTTTTTCGAAGCCATGCTTAGAGGACTGAACTATAACGATGCCACCTTTATTGCGCCCAGAATCTGTGGTATTTGTTCTGTAGCTCATTCTACTGCTTCTATACAAGCAACAGAGGCTGCCTTCGGAGTTGAATTGAGCGAACAGTCTATACTGCTGCGAAAACTACTGTTCCATGCCGAGACCTTACAGAGTCACGTGCTTCACTTCTACTTCCTGGCAGCACCGGATTTCCTGGGTGTAGGCAGCGTCTTCCCCCTAGTCAACACCCACAAAGAAGTAGTGTTAAGAGCGCTTCGTTTGAAGAAACTGCCTAATGATCTGGCTGATATGATAGCTGGCAGAAAGACACATCCCACTTCTTGTATTGTCGGCGGCTTTGCCAGATTTCCCGAAATCAGCCAACTCAAGGCCATTAAGGAAAGGTTTATACAGGCTATGGACGACCTGAAGGAATCTGTTAACCTGTTTAAAACATTAACCATACCCGATTTTACCAGGGAAACAGAATACATCGCCCTGAAAGACACCAAGGAGTATGCTTTTATCTCAGGGGATATCTCTTCCACTGATACCGGCACCGTACCGATAACTGATTATCTTAAGATGACAAATGAATTTTGCGTGCCACAATCTACTGCCAAATTCAGTAAACATAACCGTAGTTCCTACATGGTTGGAGCATTGGCACGGTTTAATAATAACTATTCCCAGCTTTTACCTGGTGCACAAAAAGCGGCTGAGGAACTGGGCCTGAAGGCAGTCTGCCACAACCCATACATGATAACTATAGCCCAGATTGTTGAATCGGTCCACGCTGTCGAAGATGCCCTGCGTATAATCGATCTACTAATAGCTCGAGGTATAAAGGAGGAGAAGCCAGTAGTCAAGGTTAAAGCGGGAAGAGGCATTGGGGTCGTAGAAGCGCCTCGGGGTATTTTATTTCACGACTATACCTATGACGAGGAAGGCATCCTGACCAACGCAAATTGTGTTATTCCAACTAATCAAAACCATAATAATATCCAGATGGACATGGAAGCACTGGTACCAACAGTTATGGATAAATCTCAGGAGGCTATTACTCACCTGCTGGAGATGCTGGTGCGTGCTTATGACCCATGCATTTCCTGCTCAACTCACTACCTGAAAGTAAATTTCGTTTGATAGTAATGCCGAGAAAAACCGCTCCGATAAAAATAATTATCCTTGGGATAGGCAACCTGCTCCTTAGCGATGAGGGACTGGGAGTTCATTTCGTGCAGATGCTGGATAAAGATAAGCTAAAATATTCTAATCTAGAAATCGTAGATGGCGGGATTTGCGCTGAATTTGTATCTTATATCGAAGATGGTTGTAAGCTAATCGTGGTCGATGCCATTAAAGGAGGCGGAGAACCAGGAACGGTATACTGCCTGAGTATCGATGACGTAATGGCACAATCAACCTCTTATCCGCCATCACACGAAATGGGTGTTTTAGATAGCCTAAATATACTGAAGTCCATAGGAATAGAACCTAAAGAGACCATTATTATCGGGATAGAACCTAAAAACCTGGAACCGGGATTAAAACTCTCTCCAGAGGTAGCAGAAAAATTTAGTGAGCTCAATGAATTAATAGTAGAGGAGATAAACAAGGTCAGATCACTCATGGTATCGATTTAACATTGCCCTCTCCATCGAGCAACAGGCTGATAAACAATCTTTTGAGATGAATAGCCCAGTAGTTAATCTGGCTATGGTATTTAAGCTAGCTTTACTACTTTTACCGCGGCTACCTTAAGTTCAGGAATTTTTGCTACGGGATCAAGTGCATCGTTGGTTAGGAAATTGACTGCAGCCTCTCCAAAATGGAAGGGGATGAACACCTGTCCTGCATTAACCCGTTCAGTAAGTTCCACCTTTATCTTGATTTCTCCCCGGCGCGAAATCACTTTCACCAAATCATTGTCGGCTATATCTAACGCCCTTGCGTCAGAAGGGTTCATCTCCATAAGCCCTTCTTTAACTATATTGTTCAACGCTTTTGCTCGCCGCGACAAAGAACCTGTATGGAAATGCTGAAGAATCCTTCCTGTATTAAGCAACATAGGATAATCTTCATCAGGCAATTCAGCAGGTGGAATGTACTGCACTACCGAAAAGAGCCCTTTTCCATTTGCTCGGTTAAACTTTTTACCATACAGGTAAGGTGTACCAGGATCGTCTCGATTGAGACAGGGCCACTGTAATCCGTCGCCTTCAAGCCGATCGAAGTGGACACCTCCGTAAATAGGAGTCAGTGGAGCAATCTCTTCCATTATCTCAGCAGGTGATTGATAATCCATCGGATAACCCATCCGGCGGCTAAGTTCACATATGATTTTCCAGTCCTGCATACTTTGACCCGGTTCAGTAATTGCCTTGCGGACACGCTGGATTCGTCGCCCGGTATTGGTAAAAGTTCCATCTTTCTCAAAAGAAGTAACTCCGGGGATTACTACATCAGCCATTATCGCTGTCTCGGTCATGAAAACGTCTTGAACTACCAGAAATTCCAGATTCTCCAAGCTTTCCTTAACATGATTCAAATTGGGCTCACTCAGCATGGGGTTTTCCCCCATTATATAAAGCCCTTTTATCTTTCCTTCACTGGCAGCATTTATAATCTCTAACACAGTTAAGCCCGCCTCAGCAGACAATTTTACTCCCCAAGCCCCTTCAAATTTCTCCTGGATCAAATAATCCGTGACCTTCTGATAGCCACTATAAACACTGGGTAAAGCTCCCAAGTCACAAGCACCCTGAACATTGCTTTGCCCACGCAATGGGTTCACCCCAGTGCCCTCTCTCCCAATATTTCCAGTAAGCATTGCCAGATTTGCCAGCGATAAAACGTTATCAGTTCCAGTAATATGCTGGGTAATTCCCATAGCGAAAACAATTGAGGCTCTTTCCGCCCTAGCATACATCCTGGCTGATTCAATCAGCTTTTCAGCAGGAATTCCTGTAATATGAGATACTCTTTCAGGGGTATATTCCGAAACCATTTTTTTAAACTCATTAAAGTTTTCCGTGCGATTTTCTATAAAAGCCTGGTCATGAAGCCCCTCACTGATAATGACATTCATCAAGCCATTAATCCAGGCAACATCGCTTCCGCCTCTTTGCCTCATCCACACATCTGCATACTTCGCCATTTCAATTTCACGTGGGTCTACTACTATCAATTTTAGGTTATCATATGTAACCAAGTGCTTGATATAATCGCCTATCACAGGATGGGCCTCGCTGGTATTTGAGCCTGTGATTAGAACAACATCCGACTTCTCAAATCCACGCACTGAGTTCGTCATCGCACCACTACCAAAGGCCCTGGCAAGCCCTGCTACTGTAGAAGCATGACAGAGACGAGCGCAGTGATCAACATTATTTGTGCCGAAACAGCAACGAATAAACTTTTGAAACAGATAATTCTCTTCATTAGTACATTTAGCTGAGGAAAGGCCTGCAAGAGAATTTCCCCCATCTCTATTTCCCAGTTCCTTAAATTTACTGGCCACATAATCCAGGGCTTCATCCCAGCTTGCCTCTTCAAATCTACCGTCACGCTTAATCAGTGGATTGACAAGGCGATGGGGGTGATGAACGTAATCAAACCCAA
>CAYPSP010000011.1:0-8784 GCA_964413335.1 uncultured Dehalococcoidales bacterium | reverse complement strand
CCTTAACATTCAATTCTAACTGGCAACCAACGCCGCAATACGGACATGTCGTCTCTACTTTTTGGAATTCCCAATTCCTTCCCTGGAAGCGAGCCATCTTCTCAGTCAACGCCCCTGTCGGACAAGCTTGAAGACAGGCACCACAAGAAACACATTCGGTCTGTAGCAATGGTTCATTTAATCCAGCTCCGACAGCAAGTTTCGGCCCACGATTGGTAAATTCAAGTATGTTTTGGCCAGCTATTTCAGCACATGCTCGAACACATCGGCCACAATAAATACACAGGTTTGGATCTCTCCTTATCACCTCGCTTGAATCCTCTATTGGTTCAACTTCTTTGTTTACCGAGAAGCGCACCATATCAACCCCAAACTGGTAAATCAGGTCCTGTAGTTCGCATCTACCATTACTTTCACAGGTCAGGCAATTATGCTCGTGTTCCGATAAAATCATCTCCAATTGTAATCGCCGTAATTCATTTAGTTCTTCATCCTCCGTTATGACTTCCATCCCATCAGTTATAATTGTGCAACAGGAGGCAACCAGCCCTCGCATACCCTTAACTTTAACCAAGCAGAGTCGACAGGCCCCAACAGGGCTCAGCCCATCTTTGTAACACAGATGCGGGATCTTGAAACCCTTCTCTTCACAAACATCTAATAGATTATCGCCAAGTTCCGCCTTAAACGCTTCACCATTTATCAAAATATCAGCCATCTTTATCCTTCTCCTAATCAGTCGTAACTACAGGGATAGGCCTCTCAGGGACTTCAATCTTCTCGCCTGAAACCTTGAGAACAGCACCGAATCTTTCAGGGCAAACATCAAGACACGAGCCACATTTAATGCACTTGCTTTGATCAATGACATGCACCATTCGCTTGCCTCCTTGAATGGCACTGACAGGACACTTACGAGCACAGATGCCACAACCTGCACATTTTTCTGGTGAAATATAGAATGAGATCATGTTTTTACACACCAAGGCAGGGCATCTCTTCTCAAGGATATGTGCCTTATACTCATCCATAAAATGACGAATTGTGCTTAGGGCAGGATTAGCAGCCGTTTGTCCAAGAGCACAGAGAGCTGTCTTAGCAATACCCTCAGCAAGGTTCTGTAATAATTCCAAGTCCTCCATCTTCCCTTCACCTTCAGTTATCTTAGCTAGTATTTCAATCATCAGGGGAAGTCCTTTTCGGCATGGTAAACATTTCCCACATGATTCATCCCGGTCAAACTCAAGAAAGAAGCGTGCTGTATCTACCATGCAAGAATCTTCATCCAGTATAACCATCCCCCCAGAACCCATCATGGCGCCTATCTCCTTGAGGGATTCATAGTCTATCGGCATATCTAAATACTTGGCAGGAATGCACCCACCAGATGGGCCACCTAACTGCGCAGCCTTGAATTCTTTGTCATTGGGAATTCCACCACCAATGTCAAAGACTATTTCACCAAGAGTGGTCCCCATTGGAACTTCAATTAAGCCTGAGTTATTTATCTTGCCAGTCAAAGAAAATACCTTTGTCCCTTTAGTACCTTCTGTTCCAATCGAACCCCACCAATCTGCTCCCTTCTGAATAATAAGGGGAATATTTGATAACGTTCCTACATTATTAATTATGGTAGGTTTTCCAAATAAACCTTCGTTAGCAGGAAAAGGCGGTCGTGGGCGAGGATTCCCTCTCTTCCCTTCCAGGGATGCCAGCAAGGCCGTTTCTTCTCCACAGACGAAGGCTCCAGACCCAAGAAAGATTTCAATGTCAAAATTAAATGAGGTACCAAAGATGTTTTTCCCCAGAAGTCCATATTCGCTCGCCTGAGCGAGAGCTCTCTTTAAAGTCTTCACTGCCAGCGGATATTCCGCTCTCACATATATATATCCCTTATCAGCCCCAATCGCATATCCAGCAATGGCCATTCCTTCCAGGATTGCATGTGGATTGCCTTCCGCCTCAGATCTGTTCATATACGCACCTGGATCCCCCTCATCCGCATTGCATACAACAAATTTCTGTTCCCCCCTAGCCTTATAGGCAAAGCTCCATTTAACCCCTGTAGAAAAACCAGCTCCACCCCTCCCCCTCAACCCAGATTTTTTTACCTCTTCAATAACCTCTACCCGATCCATTTGCAAAGCCTTTGCCAGTGCAAAATATCCTTCATTGGCGATATATTCCTCAATCACCATTGGATTAATTAAATCGTTGTTATGCAAAACTCTCCTGGTCTGTTTTCTGTAGAAATCCATATCATGTAATGAAGCAATTCTTTTCCCCTTCATTAAATCGAAAACTAACAATCGCTCCACTATCTTCTTATTAATAATATGACTCTGAATAATCTCCTCTATATCCTCGCCTTTCACATGAGTATACAAAGTGCCCCCTGGTTGAATAACGACTATTGGCCCTTTTTCACAGAGTCCCTGACACCCAGTAGGTATAACTTCTACATCATTTTGAAGGTTATGCTCTGCAACAGTCCTGCTAATAATCTCATAAAGGTTTTCCTCCCCTGCAGAAGCAATACATCCACTTCCCCTACATGTCATGATGCTAATCTTTCGTGTATCTCCCTTCGCAAGAGCAGATGTATCTCTACGTCTATCTAATTTCGGCTCATATTCGTCTTTTATCCGAAGTAGTTCTTTAATATTCATAGACTCTCCTCAAACATATTTCTCCAGTAATTTCTGCAATTCTTTTTGCTTTACCCTCCCATAAACCTTACCATCCACTGTTAGCACAGGTGCAATGGCACAACACCCCAGACACCTAAGAATCCCCAGAGAAAATCTCTTATCAATTGTAGTTTCTCCAGGCTCTATCCCGTACTGCACTTTTATTTCATCTACAATGCCCTGTGCTCCTCGCACATAGCAAGCCGTACCCATGCAGACGTTTATAGTATGTTTCCCAGGGGGAGATAATCTAAAAAAGTTATAGAAACTAACTATGCCATATACTTTGCTTGTAGGAATCCTTAGCTTCTTTGCAATTAACCTTTGCCCTGGTACAGGCATATATCCCAATACTTCTTGCACTTCTTGTAATATTTTTACTAAATAATTCGGGTCGTTTCTATTATCCTTTATTATTCCATCTATGGTCGTCATTTCATCATCTATTAACCCATCATCTTTATACAAGTCTATACCTCCTAACCATTCACATTTCAGAGAGAGCAAGCAATTCCCTACTCGAATGATACCTCGTAAAATTAAGCATAGTTTAACAGAAATATCGCTATCCGAACACGTTTGTTTATTAAATTTTATGAATTTCCTCTTTAATTATCTATGCATGAGGGAAAGATGTATAATGAAAAATAGGAGTTAATAATGAAATATTCAAAGGATTTTTTACTTGAACTATATCGCACTATGGTACGAATTCGTTCGTTTGAAACCAGAGCTGAGGAACTTTCTCTCAAAGGAGAAGTACTTGGCTATGTCCATCTCTATATCGGGCAGGAGGCTATCGCTACAGGAGCGATAACAAATCTCAGAAGGGATGACTATATCACTTCCACTCATAGGGGCCATGGGCACATGATTGCAAAGGGTGCAGACATTAGCAAGATGATGTCAGAGCTCTATGGGAAGGTAACTGGGTATTGTCGTGGCAAGGGAGGATCAATGCACATTGCAGACCTATCCATTGGCGTCCTTGGAGCAAATGGAGAGGTTGCGGGTGGTTTGCCTATCGCGTCTGGGGCAGGGATGGCAATAAAGATTAAGAAGACTGACCAGGTCGTAGTAGCTTTCTTTGGTGACGGAGCTTCTAATAGAGGGGCGGTTGCTGAAGCAATGAACTGGTGTTCCGTATTCAAGTTACCTGTAATTTTCATCGCAGAAAACAACCATTTCGCCTCTACCTGGAAGGAACAAACAACGGCAGGGAAAAGCATCACCGACAGAGCTATAGGATACAACATCCCCGCTACCTCGGTAGATGGAAATGATGTGATTACTGTCTATGAGGCGGTTAGGCAAGCAGTTGATATGGCAAGGCGAGGGAACGGACCTACTCTGATAGAGGCTGAGACATACCGCATTAAGGGGCATTACGTTGGCGACCAGGACCAGATGTACAGAAACAAGAAGGAGGTCGAATTGTACTGGCAGAAAGAACCCATTGGGCAATTTGAGAAATTACTAACCGAAATGAACCTGCTTACTGATACTGAGAAACGTAAAGTTTGGGATGATACAGTAAATGAAATTGATAAAGCCGTGAAGTTTGCGCGCCAAAGTGCATGGCCCCCAGTTGAATCTGCTCTTGAGGACCTTTTTGCTGATGCTACAGGTTGCATTGATTAGGTAAAGTAGTCTTAATTAACAGGAGGGGAAATGCGTGAACTAACCTTTGCAGAAGCCCTGGGCGAGGCAATAATGGAGGAGATGTCAAAAGACCCAACAATCTTTACCTATGGAGAGGATATCGCCAAGCAGGGAGGGATTTTCGGCGCATATAAATCACTTTTAGGCAAATTCCCTGACAGAGTAATTGACACACCAATATCAGAGGAAGTACTTCTTGGTTCTGCGTTAGGAGCAGCCCTTGCTGGCATGAGGCCTGTTGCTGAGTTCCATTTCGCCGATTTTTTATTCACAGGAATGACAGCGGTAGCAAACCAGATTATGAAATTCAGATACATGACTGGTGGACAGGCAAAAATACATCTGGTTTTAAGAGGGCCAGATGGTATAACCAGATCAGGCGCTGCCCAACATTCAGAATCTATTGAAACACTCTTCATGCATATTCCAGGAATTAAAATCATTGTGCCTTCCACTCCATATGATATGAAAGGGCTATTTAAAACTGCCTTGAAATCAGATGATCCAGTGATATGTTTTGAACACAAACTGCTCTATGAAACTAAAGGATTAGTTCCCGACGAAGAATATTATATTCCATTTGGAGTTGCGGACATAAAGCGAAGTGGCACTGATGTCACAATTGTCTCTACCTCACGAATGCTGCATGAGTCATTGACTGCTGCCGAATACCTTCAAAAGGAAAGAATCGATAGTGAAGTTATTGATTTGAGAACCCTTGTTCCATGGGACAAGCAAACTGTACTCAATTCTGTAAAAAAGACTCACCACCTTATTATAGCTCACGAAACGTGGAGGCGTGCAGGATGGGGCGCTGAGATTGCCGCGACCATTCAGGAAGAGGCTTTTGGCTACCTTGAGGCGCCTATCTTGAGAGTCGGCGCGAAAAACGTACACATTCCATTCAGCCCAAAACTTCAGGATTTTGTAGTACCAGATTATGAGAGTGTGATTAGTGCTGTCCGAAAAGTTTTAAGAGGTTAACTGAAACCCTGTAATTTTCCTCTATACGGTTTTAGCTATACTACCAGCCTCGCCAACTGACTACCATTGGAGAACACTGCTCAATTTAGGGCTAGCAGTAATGACTAATTTTCCCTTATTTGGCAATCGGTTTGCTGTCTATCTAGCAAAGATCCGCTGTAAAACCAATCAGCCTACTGTCACTAATAAAAAATTGCCCACTGCGAAGTTGTTAATAGAAGCTCTTCCATCAAGATAATAGCATGTACGGCCAGAATTGATACCCGCTCTAACAATAATCTTTACTATATTAAAACCCTCAAGATCCATCCCGCCTATATAGCTATCTATTCCACTTTATTACCAGCAGTAGGTCCTGCCGTAGTTATGTAAATCGAATCTACCTTAACTATTACCACCCCTCTAGGGTTCAGTTGAGGAGCTTCGCTTTTGGTCCATTCCACTGCCTCATTGAATAGCTTCCCTGATTTTTCATCTCTTGCTTTACCTTTGAATTGGTAACCCACTGACTTACCTGTGTCCAACTTTGCCCATACCGATACTGATATCTTTGGATTGGCTTCTATGTTTTCTATAGACTTCTTCATAAAATTATCTACAAGAATTATCTCATCATCAGAGATAATCTTAGCAAAGGCTATTGGTACTGCATTTGGCTCTCCATCAGACGACGCTGTTGCCATTATAAAAGGCTTCCCTTTTTCTGCAACTTCTTTCATTTCATCAGTGAACTTTATCATTTTCCCCCTCCTTATTATTTATAGTAATTTATTAATGTCTAAAATGACGTGTCCCAGTAAACACCATAGCTATATTATATTTATTTGCTACAGCAATAACCTCATTATCCTTTTTAGAACCACCAGGCTGAATGGCCGCTGTTACGCCTTTTTCAAAAGCCAATTCTGGCCCATCAGAAAAAGGGAAAAATGCATCTGAGGCCATGACGCTATTCTTGGCCTCAGAGCCAGCTCTTTTTAGTGCTAGTTCTACACTTACCACACGACTGGGTTGACCTGCCCCCATCCCCAACAAGGTTCTATCTTTTGCAAGGACTATAGCATTGGACTTTATGCATTTTACCACGCTCCATGCGAATAGTAAATCAGATAGTTCTTGCTCTGTTGGCTGGCGATTTGTAACCACATGTGGTGAGGACTCCCCCTCACTAATAACATCGGCAGTCTGAGCTAAAAATCCCCCTTTTACACGACGAAAGTCAAGAAAAGTTTGACCTTGCATAGACACACCAGCGAGTTGAGGGAGGATTACAAGTCTCAGACTTTTCTTCCTCCCCAGTAACGCTAAAGCTTCTTTATCATACCCAGGAGCAATTACGGCATCATAATGATGCTTATTAATCTCTTCTGCTGTTGCCAGATCAATTACCATATTACTGGCAACCACTCCACCAAAAGCAGCTATAGGATCTCCTGATAATGCTCTACGATATGCTTCAGCAAGGTTATCATGACTGGCAAGTCCACAAGAATTAGTATGCTTAAAAATTGCTACTGTAGTTACACTAAAATTACTAAGTATGTCCACAGCTGCATCAAAATCAAGAAGATTATTAAAGGATATCTGAGGACCATTAATGAGCTCTAATAAAGACAGGCTATTTTTCTTTTTCTTAAGCTCTTGCTGAACATAGAAAGCCGCCTGCTGATGAGGATTTTCTCCATATCTAAGAGTAGATGATTTCTTCAGTGCAATAGTCATCTCTTCAGGTAATATATCTTCTTCCTCACGCAAATACTCAGCAATAGCAGTATCATAGATAGCTACATGTTGAAACGCTTTCTGTGCTAAACGCTGCCTGTCTTTCATGCCTATTTTCCCAGCCCTCAGCTTTTGCAGAATAGGAGTATAATCCTCAGGATCGACTATAACTAGAACAGAGGAGAAATTCTTGGCAGCTGATCGGAGCATGGAAGGCCCCCCAATATCGATATTCTCCAGTGCCTCATCCAGGGAGACTCCTTCCTTGCGTACAGTTTCTACAAATGGATAAAGATTTACCACAATTATATCGATAGGTTCAAGGTTATTGTTAGCTAATTCTGCCAAATGCTGAGGAAGGTCACGCCTAGCAAGAATACCTCCATGGACTGCAGGATGTAGCGTCTTTACTCTCCCATCAAGTATTTCAGGAAAACCAGTAAGTTCAGAAATGCCATGAATATTTAATCCTGCCTGTTTCATCGCTTTCTGAGTGCCACCTGTACTAAATATTTCAACACCGAGATCTTGTAGTCCTCTTGCGAAGTTCGTTACTCCAGATTTGTTCGAAACACTAATAATAGAACGCATATCTTCTCCTTAATCAATGATTACCGTTTTACCTCTTGTTGCATTTATGATTTCTCCTATCACTTTTGCTTGTGGTAAAACCCCAAGTATATTATCAACCTGTTGTGCTGAACAGACAACAGTCATACCTATCCCCATGTTAAACACCTGATACATCTCTTCTTCTGCGATCTCGCCTCGCTTCTGTATCAGATTGAAAATTGGCAGTACTTGCCATGAGCTTTTACTTAGATGCCCACAGGTTCCATGTGGTAAAATACGGCTTATATTTCCCTCAAACCCCCCGCCAGTAATATGAGCCAAACCCTTAATCAATGGCAAAACTGGTTTGAGTTCAGTGTAATAACAGTGGTGAACCCGAAGCAATTCTTCCCCAAGTGTTCCCCCTAATTCAGGATAGAAATCATATAATCGCGAGGGTTCATCCTCTATTTTGAAAACTCGGCGGACCAGAGAATAACCATTAGTATGTAAGCCAGAAGAAGGCAGGCCAAGAACAATATCTCCAGCGATTATCGAACTACCATCTATGATATTCCCTTTTTCCACCACCCCCACGATAAAGCCAACCAAATCATAAGTCCCTGTCAAATAAATGCCAGGCATCTCTGCGGTCTCCCCACCAATCAATGAGCAGCCAACTTCCCTGCAGCCCTGAGCTATGCCAGATATTATAGCCTCTACTTGTTCAGGTAAAAGCTTACTCATAGCAATATAATCAAGAAAAAACAGAGGCTTAGCACCATTACAAAGAATATCATTAACACAGTGGTTTACAATGTCTCTACCTACAGTATCATGCTTATTAATAAGTGAAGCAATTTTTAGCTTTGTTCCTACTCCATCAGCACTGGAGACTAGAACAGGTTCCTTGCCCCCATCCAATTCGAATAGGCTTCCAAATGAGCCAAAACTTTGTGCATTGACATTGAATGTTGTTCTTGCTTGTTTCCCAATCGCTTTTTTTATCTTGTCAGCTATCTCAACATCAACGCCAGAAGACTGATATTTTTGCCTAATTTTACGCTTCACTCAAACTCCTTCAGTTCTGCTTTCTATATTCATTTGTTTCATTTCCGCTTGTACAGGTATGGGATAGTCGTTATTAAAGCAAGCCATGCAGAGGCTGTCTTTG
>CAYPSP010000010.1:0-15878 GCA_964413335.1 uncultured Dehalococcoidales bacterium | reverse complement strand
GTGTAGCGGTAGCACGGAGGACTTTGAATCCTTTAGCCCTGGTTCGAATCCAGGCCCGGCAGCTTGTATGATATACTTATATACAAGTTCCCCTATAGTCTACATAGTCCTCGGTAGCTCAACGGTAGAGCAAGCGGCTGTTAACCGCTAGGTTGTAGGTTCGAGTCCTACCCGAGGAGCCAATTGAATCAAAGACAGGCTCGCTATTTAATCTTTGAAAACTATAAAAAATATAGCTCTTTTTATATTAGTTGCTCGCCAATTGATTTAAAAGAAACTGATAAGAAAGACAGGGGGGGTAAATAAGAAACCATATTTACCCCCTGTCTTTCTTTAATTGCGAATAGCTAAAATTGATTTATTTTGCTTCTGCCAGCATGTTCTTTAGACCTTCGCCATTAGTCTTGCTCCAATCATAAATAACACGCCAATCCCAACCAACACAGAAATGACGAACACCCATTTCAATCCATGGCTTCGCTTGATCAAAACTACCAATCTCTACCCTGGGGTGAATACCTTTCTTAAGTGCCTTCTCTATCATTTCACGATGTGCGCGTTGCGTATCAGGCCCTCCTGTATTTCCTGCCTGTCCAATATTAATAGAATAATCTCCAGGTCCAAACTGAACCATATCCAGCCCTTTAAGAGATAGAATCTCGTCCAATTGTTCCATTGCCCCAGCCTTTTCAATCATAAGGACAACCACCACGTCGTTCATAGCTTTTGCCCAAGCTTCACTGCAAGGCTCCACAACATATCCTACATTGCGACGCATCCCACAACCATGCAAACCTCCATCTTCAGGAGTCTCTGCCTTCACTGCACGAATACACTCCTTAGCCTCCTCTGCTGAACGGCAATCAGTAAAAAGCATACTATCAATTCCAGCATCTATAGATCTGGTAGCAATAAAGATCCTGGGCTCCTGCTCTACTTTCATCATTGAGGACATATGAGGAAATAGATTAACTGCCCGAGCAAAATTTGACAGATCCTTAAGATCCCAATCAGCATATTCGCCGACAAGTTCGATATAATCAAAAGCTCCAGAATATCCAATTACCTCTGCGATGTTGGGTGATACATCATTCATATGAGTACCAACGGTTGATTTTCCTGCATCCAAGAATTCCCTAAACTTATTTTTTCTCATTTCGCCTCCATAAATTATATTGATATCAGAATACAATCATACCATGCAAGCAACTCTTTTTAAAGCATCAAATTAATTAAAGGTAGTGCTATTAACTAAGCAATAAAGTAACTATATCTAGCACAGAAAATTCTATTTTACCAAAAATGAATCGACTTGCCCCATTAATATGAATCCTCATATATCTTTGCTATTGCAGCGGCATCTGGCACATTTGGATTAGCCTTCAGTTGAGGGATTGCATTCTGAGCACAGTCTTTCGCTATAGCTACTAAGTCATTGTAATCAGCTCCCAAATCTTTAAGGTTGTGATTCATACCTATCTTCTCCAACCAATTTTCTGTCTCCCCTACTATATCTTCTTTGCCAAACCCCTGCAGTCCTAAAAACCTAAACCTCCCAGGACATGCAGAATAGGTATATTTCATCCATGCAGGAAGAAGTGTCGCTTGTACATCTCCATGTGCAATGTCATATTTTCCGCTTAGCGAAAACCCCATTGGATGTAAAGGTAGAGAACCAACACCACCCCCTAAAAACATGGAAGGAGAACAGGCCATAGTACTAGCCCAAGCTAACAAATTACGTGCTTCAATATCTTCAGGCTTATTCAGCACCTGTGGTAATGATTCAACCACCACTTTCAGCAGTGCTCCATAAATACTATCTGTTATCATTGATACACTTGGTGCACTGATATATTTCTCAACCAAGTGAGAAAATATGTCAACTCCACCCTGGGCAGTTGGTTTCCTTGGTAAAGTTATTGTTAATTCAGGATCTATAATAGAAACTTTTGAGAGAAATGCCGAGCTAACCAGTACGCGTTTCTCGCGGGTTTCCCAGTTACTAATCACTGATGCCATATCCTGTTCCGAACCACTGGCAGCTACAGTTGAGACTAAAATAAGTGGTAATGGGCTCGTTTCAGGTTCAACGAAAGATACTGCTCCTTGTGTATAGTCCCATATTGGTTTATTACTGGTCTTAGCCAAAGTAAGGCTTTTAGCCGTATCCATAACGCTACCACCACCAAGTCCAATAACAAGGTCTAACCCTTCACTGCGGATTATAGAAGCACCCTCATTTATAGTCGAGACACGAGGATTGGAAACTACTTTATCAAATATAAATACGTCCAAACCGTTATCTTTTAAGTCTTGTATCGCTTTATCTAATAACCCTGTCTGCCTTGCACTGTTTTTGCCTGTTACAAGAAGAACTTTCTTTCCCAATTTACTTGCTTCTGTCCCAAGAACCCCTATACTACCTATCCCAAATATAACCTTTGCAGGCCATGAAAAAGTGGTTAACATATAATTCCTCCTACTTCTGCTAATTCAGAAACAACAATATCAATTATTACATAGACAACACAACTATATTAAAGGATAAAACAACTAATAGATAATTTATCTTGGACCAACGGATCCTTTCATAGAAACAAAAAGATTTGCCTACAGAGAGTATAATAAATAAAGAACTATTAAATTCCTGCAAGTTAAAAGAATAATGGAAATATATATAAATAATGCAAAACTATCCATACAGCAAGGAGATATTACCAATCAAAATACCGATGCCATAGTTAATGCGGCTAATCCCGGCCTGATGGGTGGTGGAGGAGTAGATGGTGCAATACACCGCGCAGGAGAGCACACCATCATTGAAGAATGTAAAACAATAATCCACAATCAAGGAAGGTTGCCAACGGGTAAGGCAGTTATTACCACGGCAGGAAATCTCAAGGCGCGGTATGTAATACACACAGTAGGCCCGGTGTGGCATGGCGGTCACACGGGAGAAGCTGCTCTCCTATCCAGTGCTTATCGCGAATGCCTGGTAATTGCCACCAGTAGAAATTTAGCCAGCATCTCTTTCCCTTCCATAAGCACGGGAGTGTATGGCTATCCCGTTAAGAAAGCTGCTCATGTAGCACTAAAAACAATAATTATTTTCCTTAAAGAGAGAGTTGGTTCCATTAATGAGATAATTCTTGTTCTTTTTAATTCCTTAACCTATATTATATATTGTAAAGAGTTACAACAATTGACGGCAGCACCTACATAACTAATATAGCTTTAATAAGATTCCCATACGGCTATTACCCTGTTAAATAGTGAATAATATATTCCAAATCATGTCTCCATAAAAATACATGCTCTACAGTAATGTTTGAGCGCCTAATATTGCTGTACTATAATAGTATACTCAAGCAGGAGTATTTACGATGTTAAACAAGTTAAATCTAATTAAAAAACGTTATGATGAAATCAACAATCTAATGTCACAACCAGATATACTTACCGACTTAAAACAATTACAGGAGTTAGGCAAGGATAAATCTGAACTAGAAAACATTGTTGATACCTATAACAAATATAAAACCAGCTCAGCTCAATTCGATGACATGACAAATCTCCTTAAAGAAACTAACGAACCAGAAATGGCAATGCTAATAAAACAGGAGATAGATCAATTTAAGCAACAGATGGATGAACTATTGCATAAACTCAAATTCGCATTACTACCCAAAGATCCCAACGCTAATAAAGATGTTATTGTGGAAATAAGAGCAGGCGCTGGAGGCGAAGAAGCGGGCCTTTTTGTTGCTAATCTATTTCGGATGTATAGCCGCTATGCTCAAAGTAAAAAATGGAAATTAAATTTAATCAGTACTAATCCCAGTGGGGTTGGCGGTTTTAGAGAGGTTGTCTTCGAAGTAAAAGGTAAAGGGGCTTTCAGTCAACTGAAATATGAACGTGGGGTACACCGTGTCCAACGAGTTCCTGAAACTGAGGCATCAGGTCGCATACACACATCAACAGCTACTGTGGCAGTGCTACCAGCAATTGAAGAAATCGAATTAAAAATCAGCCAAGACGATATCAGGATGGATCTATTCCATGCTGGCGGTGCCGGTGGCCAAAATGTGAACAAAGTTACGACTGCCGTACGAATTACCCATTTACCAACAGGCATCGTAGTTATATGTCAAGACGAGCGTTCCCAATTGAAAAATAAGACAAAGGCAATGGCTGTACTCCGCGCCAGAATATTCGACCAGAAACAACGTAAGCAAACAGACGAAATAGATAAGCAAAGAAACAAACAGGTAGGTACAGGTGAACGATCAGAAAAAATAAGGACTTACAATTTCCCTCAAGACCGTGTGACTGACCATCGCCTCAATTCCGCATTTCACAACCTGCCACAAATTATGGATGGAGATATCAAATATATTATTGAGGCTCTTCTTGCACAAGAACAAACTAGCCAACTTGAGGCTGTCCTTTCATGATTCTAAAAGAAGCTCTAAATTTTACCAAACAAACCTTATTCAAGTCAGAGATTCCTGATGCCTTTTCAGAAGCAGAATTATTACTCTGCCACACAGTAAATTTTTCACGTACACAACTATATACATACCCTGAAAAAGAACTTGAAGAGGAAGCTTTTACTCTACTTAATCAGCTCATACAGCGACGCATACAGAACGAGCCAACGGCCTACATTTTGCAGCATTGCGGGTTTTATAATTCCACTTTCTATGTTGATCATCGTGTACTCATTCCCAGGCCAGAGACAGAACTATTGGTAGAAAAAACAATCGATTTTGTCACCACTCATTTCCCGACAAATCGCAAATTTATGATAGCGGATATTGGTACAGGTAGTGGAGCTATCGCAACCAGTCTTGCTCTGGCGCTTCCCAATGCGACAATCTATGCAACCGACATCTCAAAGCAAGCTCTCCAAGTTGCTTGCCAAAATTTTCATTGCCACAACATCCATCACCATATAATTCCACTACAGGGTAACTTGCTATCCCCATTGCCTGAGATGGTCGATGTTATTGTAGCAAATCTTCCCTATGTAGCACGGAACGATATAGCAGAGTTAGCCCCCGAAATAAATAGGTTCGAGCCACTTATTGCTCTGGATGGAGGACAGGATGGAATGGACAAAATACAGAGCCTTCTATATCAATCACCAGGGAAAATACACACAGATGGTTGCATCCTACTGGAGATAGGACAAAATCAGGATAAGTCATTACTTCCATTAATACACCATCTCTTTCCAAAAGCATCTATTGAAGTTACTGCTGATCTATCGGGTATCAACAGGGTACTAAAAATAAATGGGGGAATAGGTTCGCTCTCACAAGTTTCTGTGTGCAATCAGGCAGACTGTAATACCAAATTAACTATTTCTTAGCTCACTATCCTGTGAATGCGCTTTATATCCAATGCTTTTCCAGTAGCTTCATCCAACTCCAATAAGACAGCATTAAATTCCACTTCTCCAGTGCCAACAGATAAACGCTTGTTTATCTGGGTAAGAAAGCGTTCAGTCACACCTGCTATGTCAACGCCTATAACTGAGTTAACTGGACCAACCATGCCAATATCAGTAACATAAGCGGTACCTCTGGGTAAAATCTTGGTGTCTATAGTACCAACATGTGTATGAGTACCCAGAATAGCACTAACCCGCCCATCAAGATATCTACCCATTGCTACTTTCTCAGAAGTAGCTTCTGCATGAAAATCAACAATAATAATATTTGACATGTTCTGAATTTCAGGTAGCAGACTATCCATAGCTCTAAAAGGACAATCAAAATTACTCATAAATGTCCTCCCAATCAGGTTAACAACCACTATACCTTGATGCAATATATAACCACGACCTGGAACAGATGGAGGGTAATTAAGGGGGCGTAGGATAGGAAGATCTCCATTTAAATATGTAATTATCTCT
Source organism: uncultured Dehalococcoidales bacterium (assembly GCA_964413335.1). GTDB lineage: Bacteria > Chloroflexota > Dehalococcoidia > GIF9 > AB-539-J10 > JAUUZT01. The sequence continues at coordinate 9,955 of CAYPSP010000010.1, read as the reverse complement.
TTATGAGCCCAAATATGATTCCCCGATGTTATTACGTCAACACCTGAATCGAAGAGTTCATTTGCAGTAGAAATGGTAAGTCCAATGCCACCAGCAGCATTTTCACCATTGGCTATTACTATATCTAGTTCTTGGCCAAGACATAAACTCGGCAGTAAGTTATCAACCGCTTTTCTACCGGGTTTACCAACTATGTCACCTATAACCAATACACGCAATGTTTCATCTTTCTAGTTTACTTGGCATAATCTACCGTTATTACTTCTCTCACTACCATTATCTTTATTTGTCCCGGATAAGTTAAGGTTTTTTCAATTTTCTGTGAAATATCCCGTGCCAACCTCATTGAGGCCAAATCATCAATTTCCTTTGCTTTTACTAAGACCCTTACTTCTCTCCCTGCTTGTATAGCAAAGGTCTTTTCCACTCCAGCAAAGCTCCCTGCTACATCTTCAAGTTCCTTAATTCTTTTAATATATTGCTGCATTGATTCGCGTCTTGCACCAGGGCGAGAGCCACTTATAGCGTCAGCTGCAGCAACAATAAAGCCTAAAATACTTGTTGTTGTTGCTTCGCCATGATGCTCAGACACCGCCTGAGCCACTTCTTCTGACTTATCCCATTGTTTGACTAAATTAGCACCTATCAGCGCATGTGGCCCTTCCATCTCGTGATCAATTGCCTTGCCAATATCATGAAGCAACCCAGCCTTTCTGGCTAAAGCAGCATCAACACCAATTTCATCAGCCAGCATACCAGCAAAAAACGCAACTTCAATGCTATGAGCTAATACATTTTGTCCATAGCTAGTACGGAACTTTAGTTTTCCCAGTAGTTTAATCAATTCAGGGTGTAGTCCAGGCACACTAACCTCGTAGATTGCCTGTTCCCCTTCCTTACGAATGGTCGCTTCAGTCTCTTCTTTGGCTTTCTCTACCACATCTTCAATTCGAGCAGGATGAATACGCCCATCCAAGATAAGTCTATTCAAGGCAATACGTGCAACTTCACGTCTTATCGGGTCAAAACTCGAGATGGTAACTGTTTCAGGTGTGTCATCAATTATTAGATCTACTCCTGTGGCCTGCTCCAATGCCCTGATGTTACGTCCTTCTCTACCTATTAGGCGTCCTTTCATTTCGTCACTGGGTAAGGAAACCGTCGAGATAGCAGTTTGTGAAACCACATCTGTAGCACAACGCTGTATAGCCGTTGCCAAGATACGTTGAACCCGCTCTTCCGCTTCAGATTTTACTTCCGCTTCCCATTCTCGTACATGACGAGCAGCCGATTCTTTTACCTCGCTCTCTAGTTCTTCGAACAAGATACGTTCAGCATTAGTTTTTGTAATACCTGATAACGATTCAAGTTTCTCTATTTGTTCTTGTTTCACGCCCTCCAATTCAGTTTTCAGGCGTTCAATGTTCTTTGCTCTGTTTTCCAAATCCCGATCGCGGCGTTCAGCTGATTCCCGCTTACGGTCTAATGCCTCTTCTTTTTGATCTAACCGCTTCTCTAATCGTTGTAGTTGGCGGTTAAGTTCTTTACTTTCTGTACTGGCCGCTTTCCGAACTCTATCAGCGTCCAATTTAGCTTCACGGATCATCTCCCCCTGTTTTGTTGTTGCCTCACTTAATAAGCGCTGAGCTTCTTTCCTGGTACTCAAAATTTGCTGATTTGCCACTAATTGTCTTATAAAGTAGCCAACCAAGCCAGCCAATATAAAGGCAAGCCCTATTACTAAATATATATAATTCATATTTCCTCTTTATTTTGCAAAAGCAAAAACTAATAAACATAATGTAATACTAAACTTTTAATATAACACAGTCAATACTTTGTTTCTTTTACACCCCGCGATATTGTCATCGCTTTATTATATTACTACCACTTATTCGTTATTTTCCGACCACCGATATTGTTGAGCTATTTTAACCTATTCATGTTAGGCAGAAAAAGATACTATCGTGCAAAAAAGAAAATTTCGCCATCCTTTCAATCGTTTTTATACAAGGGTATATCAGGCACGATGCGACTTACGAGATAATGGTGAGATAATCTGCTTCAATCCGTTTAGTAAAGAGTATTGTGGACCGTAGCCAAAGTTACTGGCCTGTGTTATATCCGCAAAACTATGCTTTACGTCGCCCAGTCTTGGCTCCTTATAAATAGTGGGAGATCCAACTCCAATAAGTTCTACAATTAGCTCGGCCAATCTATTTACCGTGGTTCTCTCTCCACTGCCAATATCGAAACTACCTGTGACACTACTTTCAGCTGCTAGTATATTGCCGTCTACAACATCGTCCACGAAGACAAAATCTCTTGTCTGCTCACCGTCACCAAAAATGATGAGAGGATCGCCGCGAGAGGCTCTCTGAATAAAGAGAGGAATCACTGCAGCATACTGGGAATGGCTGCCTGGTGAAATATGAAATCCATCCCCTGGAACAATTTTTGTAGTAAGGAAAGATCAGTAATTGAGCCCTGAATGAAACTTATTTTTCCTGTATCGTTGCTATCCGAATCCTCATTATCAATCAAGCCGGCTATATTTTCTATTTTACCAGTAGAAAGATTGTCCAGCACGGTTACCCGATAACCATGCCTTAGTAATTCACGAGTCAAATGAGAACCAATAAAACCGGCACCACCGGTAACTAAAACCTGTTTTCTATGCGATTGACGAACTGTTTCCCTCATAATGTTATTTTTATGTTTATCCATTACCTGCAGCGAACGTTTACCTTCGATGGATGGTCGGGGTGAGAGGATTTGAACCTCCGGCCTCATGGTCCCAAACCATGCGCGCTGCCACTGCGCCACACCCCGATTCTCAGTAATTCAAATTCAATAACTGTGCTAGTAAAATAGCACGTTCACATCGTGTAGTCAAAATGCATTAATTAATTATAACGACTATTTATCCCAATTTATATTTCCCCAAATTGTCGTTTTTTTTCGGTTCGCAATGATGGTAAAGCGCCGTTTTTTCTCGTACGCATGATCTAAGTAGCAAGAAATATCATAAGGAAAGGGCTGATATATTAACCAGCCCTTTCCTTCATAACTGCAATTTATTTTATCAGGCTGCAGGGAAACATTCTATCATCTTCTGCAGCTTGGCATAGTTCGTATTCACCCTCATCTGAATCTGTTCAATTTCTTCTTCTGTCAAGTGACGAAAACGCCCTTGTGGTTTCAGATATTCAGAAACAGGCTTCATCTTCTTCGGAGTAACAGTCATTTTATACTTACCATATTCCACCTCATAAAGAGGAAAGATTCCAGTTTCCACTGCTAGACGGCCAATCTCGATACTTTTATTCGAGGCAGTACGCCACCCAGTGGGGCATACCGTCAGGATATGAATATAGGCAGGCCCTTTCATGTCTGCAGCTTTTTTCACTTTATTCATCAAGTCAAAAGGATAACTGGGACAAGCAGTAGCCGTATAAGGAATGCCATGAGCAGCAGCAATCTCAACCATGTTCTTTTTCTGTGTTTTCTGCCCAATGCTTATCTTACCAGCTGGAGCAGTAGTAGTTGATGAACCATACGGGGTGCTGCTGGAACGCTGTATTCCTGTGTTCATATATGCCTCATTATCCCAGCATACATAGACGAAATCGTGCCCCCTCTCCATTGCTCCTGAAAGAGCCTGAAATCCAATATCTGTTGTTCCTCCATCTCCTCCCATAGCAATGCACTTAATATCTCTTTGAGGTATCTTCCCTTTCGCCATCAGTATCTTCAAGCCTGCCTCTCCACCAGAGATTGTTGCAGCAGCATTCTCAAATAATGTATGCATCCACGGAACCCTCCACGAAGTAACGGGGAGAGGAGTAGTACAGACTTCATCACAGCCTGTTGCCATGTTTATTATCATGTTTTTCCCAACTGCTTTACATACAAGCCTGATAGCTAGAGCCTCAGCGCATCCGGTACAAAAATTATGCCCTTCAGCAAGATATTCCTCCGCATCTACCAGGTTTTTACCAATCTTTACAGTATTTTCTGCCATCTCATTCTCCCTTATGCCTTTATCATTTCGCCCCTCACACCAACAACCTCAATCATCCTGTCTGACCCTTTTTCGGCAATCTCTTTTCCTCGGTCAATAACATATTCAAAATCTTTAACCGCCATATCTCTTCCCCCCAATCCACCAATAAAACCAACAACCTTTGGGCGAGAAGCTTCAGAATACAATGCTGATTTAGCCTCAGAGAAGACTGGTCCACCCATACCAAAAGAAATGCTTCTGTCAAATACAATAAGCGTTTCAGCACCACTAACAGCCTGGCGAAACTCCTCGTATGGGAATGGCCTCCAGAGCCTCAAGCTTATCAACCCTACTGATTCCCCTCTGGCACGGCGCTCATCTATCATTATTTTTGCCGTTTCACTATAGCTCCCCATGGTAAGCAGCAAAGTTTTAGCACCTTCCGTCCGATACTGTTCAACTGGAGAATAATGGCGTCCAAAAATATCTCCAAACTCTTTCCATCCTTGAATTATCACAGATTTAGATTTCCTTAAAGCCACCTCCTGGGCAACTTTTGCTTCTGTATATATATCAGGCTGTCCCAGACCTCCATGAGTCATTGGTTTATCTGGGTTTAATGCGTATGGATAATTAAACGCAGGAAGGAATTTATCCACCTCGCTCTGTTCAGGAAGAAACATTGGTTCCGTCACATGCGACAGGGTAAAACCATCGAGGTTAACCATAACTGGAATCATCACTTTTAAATCCTCGGCAACACGATACCCCCATATAGTCATGTCAAACGCTTCCTGGCTATTTTCGCAGAAGACCTGTATCCAACCAGTATCTCGACATGACATTACATCAGAATGGTCTCCCCAAACGCTGATAGGTGCAGATAGAGACCTGTTACAAACCACCATCACCATCGGAAACCTCATAGAGGATCCACAATAAACCACCTCATGCATCAGTTCCAATCCCTGGCTTGCAGTAGTAGTGAAAGATCTTGCTCCTACCGCTACTGAGCCGAGACAGGCACTCAAGGCGGAATGCTCCGATTCTACAGGTATATAACTCGCCTGCAATTCTCCATTAGCTACCATTTCTGCCAATCTCTCTGGTATATGAGTTTGTGGAGTTATCGGATAAGCAGAGATGACATCAACATCAGCCATCTTAACTGCTTCAGCAACCGCATGAGAAGCTTCAAGCGCTACTCTTTTACTCATTCTTCTACCTCCTCTACCATTGTTATTGCTTTCTTTGGGCATACACTCGCACAAATGCCACACCCCTTACAGTAATATAAATCACTTATAAAATATCCATCATCCGTTTGTTTTATCGCAGCATCCGGGCAATATAACCAACAAAAGCCACATTTAATGCATTTCTCTTTATCAAGAATTGGCCGATCGCTTCGCCAGTCACCCGTTTTTCGTGCACTGGCATTCCCTGGTTCAGTAACAATATTACCAACTTCCATATTCTTCCAGGTGAAATCGTATGCAGATTTTAGCTTTTTCTCCACCATTTTTACTCCTTTATCACCGTTTCGCTATAGGCCTGTTTCATCGCCACAATATTTCCCTCAGCACGTTTCCCAAAACGTTCTTTTAGTTCTACTTCCATAGAAGCATCTCCAATAGCACCCGTCACTTTCATAAATGCCCCAATCATGGAAGTATTGGTTATAGGCAACCCTATAGCTTCCCTAGCGATCTTAGTAGCATTAACCGTTGCTACTTTCCATTTTGAATCAAACTTAGCTGCAATTTGGTCCACAGACTTAGCAGTGTTAATGATAATTATTCCACCATCTTTGAGTCCAGCAGTTACATCCACAATTTTTATCAGTGTTGGATCAATAACTACCACAACATCAGGATAATAGACATTGGTTCTAATCCGTATAGATTCATCGCTGATACGAAGGAACGCCATAACAGGGGCTCCTCGTCTTTCGGAACCAAAATTCGGGAAAGATTGAGCATACTTCCCTTCCCTTATAGCAGCCTTGGCAAGCAACTCGCCTGCAGTAACTGCCCCCATGCCACCTCTCCCATGCCACCTCACTTCTAGAATTCTACCCATGAAAATAACCTCCTTGGCACAAAATAACTACCCCTGAAGGGACTCGAACCCTTGCATCTGGCTCCGGAGGCCAGCGCTCTATCCGCTGAGCTACAGGGGCTAATTACATATATTATACTCGTTTCCACAGATATTTTGAAGGCTATGTGCTGGGCTGGATATTTAAGCTATATGGCAATAGCCAAAAAGTGATAGTGTCTAAAAGGTGTTTTAGTTCACCTTATATCGATTTGAGATTAGCTTTCCTATCTCCACAATAACAAGTATGGACGAAGCCGAGACTATTGCAACAACCCAATCAACAACGCTCAATGTAAAAGTATGGAACACTTCTTGAAGAAAGGGAACATAAATCAGCATTACTGTCATGCCCAAGCTAACTGCTATAGCCAGTAAAAGCCACTTATTACTAAGTAGTCCTATCCGAAATATAGAATGCTTTTCTGAACGGCAATTGATAGCATTGAAGAACTGGATAAGTATAAGAGTAACAAAGCATATGCACTGAGCTTCAGTGAAGCTACGTCCAGAATTCAATGCCCAGAGAAATACCAGCAAAGATACTGCCGCTGTCCAAGTACCAGCACCAGCCAAAAATCCAATTACCGGCCTGGAGAAGATACTTTCGCCACGCCGACGTGGTCTACGGCTCATAAGGTCTGGGTCAGCAGGGTCTACCGATAAAGCAAGTGCTGGTAAACCATCTGTCGCTAAATTAACCCACAAAATCTGGATGGCAATGAGTGGTAGTAGCCCTGAAGGAATTCCTATCAAAGGACCAAACAAGATAGCTATCGCCATCAACAATATCTCTCCAATATTGCAGGACAAGAGATACATTAAAAACTTTTTTATATTGTCGAAAACTGCCCTTCCTTCCTCAATTGCCGCTACAATGGAGATAAAATTATCGTCAGTGAGCACCATATCAGAAGCCTCAATACTCACATCTGTACCAGTAATTCCCATTGCTACTCCGATATCTGCTTTCTTCAAAGCTGGTGCATCATTTACTCCATCACCAGTCATTGCTACTACATGACCTTTACTTGATAGCATTTCCACTACCCGCAGTTTGTGTGATGGAGATACTCGGGCATAGACCTCCACCTTCTCGATTACAGACTTAAACTCCTCATCGTTTAAGTCATCCAATTCAGCCCCACTCAGTGCTTCGCCTTCTTTGAGCAATCCCAATTCCCTGGCGATAGCTACTGCCGTCATCTTATGATCACCTGTTATCATCACTGTCTTTACCCCAGCATGCTCACATAGCCTTATTGCATCCCTCACTTCGTCTCGGGGCGGATCTATCATGCCAACCAACCCAACGAAGACCATATCCTCTTCAAATACTTCATTTTTCCCGCTTTCGCCAGAAGTGCGCCTATAAGCCATAGCAAGAACGCGTAGAGCATTCCCAGCCATGAATTGAGCTGCATTGGAGATATTCTGTTTATCGCAGCCGGTTAACTCTCTCCGCTGTTCACCGTCAAGAATGTAGCGACATGAGTTTAAAATCATTTCAGGAGCACCCTTGGAATAGATAACATTCCCTTCTGCTGTTTGATGAACAGTGGTCATTTTCTTTCTTTCTGAAGAGAATGGTTGTTCATTAATTCGTGGAAAGCTGTTATTCAAATCATTCTGCCACAGCCCAGCTTTGGCTGCCATAGTTATCAATGCCCCTTCAGTGGGGTCTCCCTTGATTTGCCACATGTTGTCTTCCTGTAACAACCTGGCGTCATTACACAGGCTAGCTATGGTAAGTAATAATCGCAAATGACTATTATCCTTTGGATTACAGGGTATTCCCTTCAATAAAAATCCTCCATGAGGATCATAACCTGTCCCTGAAATATCAATGAAGCCATCTCTAATATAAATCTGACGAACCGTCATCTGGTCCTGCGTCAGGGTACCAGTTTTATCCGAGCATACAATAGTAGTACATCCAAGGGTCTCAACAGCGGGCAATTTTCTAATAAGTGCATTTCGTTTAACCATCCTTTGTACACCAATTGCCAGGGCAATAGTTACCACCGCCGGTAAAGCTTCAGGAACAGCAGCTACTGCCAAGCTCACCCCCCAGATAAGCATCTCCAGTATTTCATGCCCCCTAGCAACCCCAATACCCGCCAATATAAAACAAAGTGCAATGGCCCCACCTGCAATCCACTTCCCCATCTGATCCAAGCTAACCTGAAGTGGAGTCCGCTGAGATTTTACCGTTTGCAGCATTGTTGCAATCCTGCCAAATTCAGTAGCCATTCCAGTTGATGTAATTACCGCCTTTCCCCTTCCATATACTGCCGCGGTACCCATATAGACCATATTTATCCTGTCAGCGACTGCCACATCTCCATCAACAACTTTGACCGTCTTTTCTACTGGGGCAGACTCTCCTGTAAGCGAGGCTTCATCAGTCTTCAGATTAACAGCCTCAACCAATCGTGCATCAGAGGGAATTCTATCTCCCACTCTAATTAAAACTACATCGCCAGGCACCAGCATGGTTGCCAGAATTACTATCTCTCTGCCATCTCTCAGCACTGATGCAGTAGGCGCTGCCATCTTTCTAAGAGATTCCATAGCGCGTTCTGCCCGGTACTCTTGAACAAATCCCAAACCACAAGCAAAAAGAACGATGAGCCCAATTACACCAGCATCAGCCAGTTCCCCTAAAATAGCTGATAGCGCAACTGCTATGAGAAGTATTATTATTAAGAAATTCTTAAACTGAGAGAGAAAAACTACCCAAGGAGATACGCTCTCTTTCCCAATCAATGCATTTGAACCAAACTGAGCGAGTCTCCTTTGAGCTTCCTTGCTAGTCAGGCCTTTGATGCTTGTCTGCAGGGAGTTTAGAGCCTCCGGTATTGTTAAATTGTGCCAGATTTTCGTTTTATCAATTATCATAAGAAACAAGAAAACATAATTTATTTCATGGCTAAAACTTTATGTAAAGAAAAAATGTTTAACATGCCTAACTGCTATGAGTATATCATATAAGAAGCACACGATTAATCAGATATTAGGCTGAAATCATATGCTATAATCAAGAGCTATCTTGGGAGAGGTGACCGAGTGGCTGATGGTGCCGCTCTCGAAAGGCGTCTTATGTCATCCAAATGGGTCATTTTAGCTACAAACTAGTGTTTTTCCGTCCTGGAGGAAAAACCAGTTTCGTTCGTAAAATGTCATTTTGTGCCATTCCGGTGTAAACAGTTTATTAGCAAAAATCGAGCTTCATTTCGTTCGTAAGACACCCTGACTTTTAATCAATCTAACATTACTGCTGGACTAGTTTTTTTGGGGGCAGGTCAGTTGCTCATTATTATACTCCTGCCTCCATGGCTCTACTTCTGAAGTAGATACCTTTAGTATCCTGAAAGATCTCTACGGAGACACACCGAAGAAGAATTGTGCTATCATCCAACAACATAGAATATAGAAGCTAGACGAAGTGAGATACCCATTATACGTATGGGATACGAGTAAGGGGGTAACCGAGGAGTAAGAATATGATGGTTGTCAGAAAAGTATTCAGAAACCGTAATTTTATACTTATTCTCGCTATAGTTCTCGGCCTTGCCATCGGTGAGAAGGGTGCTTCTATCACACAATCAGCTGTTGTGCCATTACTTGCACTCGTCATGACCCTGTCAATGTCAGGGATGACTACTCGTGAATTTGCTTCGATACGAACTATGCCTCGCCGTATATTTGCTGTCTTACTTCTCAACTACGTAATAACTGGAGGAGTGCTTCTATTACTCGGGTGGTGGTTAATTGATGATGCTGAGATATGGGCGGGACTAATAGTCCTTGCTGCGGTACCACCAGCGGTTGCTTCAGTACCATGGA
>CAYPSP010000009.1:8976-17624 GCA_964413335.1 uncultured Dehalococcoidales bacterium | reverse complement strand
TATTATGCCGGTATTTGAAAAGAGAAAGTGAACGCTGGTTCTGGAGATGTCATATTGATATAGAGCCTGCCGTGAGGTCAAAAAATGGTCTATTAAGCTTAATTAATGATTGGATTGCAGATTATGATGCGGCTATATTCTCAGCAGCACGTTACGTCTTCCCCCCCTGGCCGCTACCAAAGTTTGTTATTCCTCCCTTTATTGATCCTCTCTCAGAGAAGAACCGGGAACTGAGTCAAGAAGAGATAAATAGGGTTCTTGCCAAATACCAACTGGACCAGGAAATTCCCATGATAGCTCAAATCGGCAGATTCGACCCGTGGAAAGGATTGGACAGAACAATAGCCACATACCGTATTGTCAGGGAAGAAAGGAAGTGCCAACTCGTGATAGCTGGCGGATTTGCTTCTGATGACCCGGAGGGTGCGGAGGTACTTGAAGACATACGTTTAAAGACGAGGGATGATAAAGACGTCCACATACTCAATCTTTCACTGTCTGATAGGCTTGAGAATTTTCGGGAGGTAAATGCCCTCCAGCGTGCCGCGAGTGTAATAATGCAACCTTCTATTAGAGAAGGCTTTGGCCTGGTAGTTACAGAAGCACTGTGGAAAGGAAAACCGGTTATAGCCAGTAATGTAGGGGGAATACCTTTTCAGATTAAACGAGGCAATACAGGCTATTTTTACCAGGATCCACGAAGAACGGCGCGGAAAATATCATACTTATTAGAAAACAAGCGTGCCGCTGAAAGAATAGGTGAGAGAGGCAGGAAGTACGTACAAGAGCACTTCCTGATTGTAGACAGAATAACCGACTATCTCACGTCTCTGGATATTACCATTAACTCAGCCATGGATAAGAAGAAGACAGCAAAATGCGTAACCAGCTTCTATCCATGGTAATTATACTTCTGTTGATTACTGATAAATAACCTCGTCTAAATGTAATATTTGTAGTGAAAGTTGAATTTATATAAAACGACAATTATTGCTTTTAAAAAAGATTTAATCGAGCTGAGAAGAACTTTTTATAAGCGAGTAGATGGAAAAATAATGGAGCATGAGGAAGGCTATTGACAGTCGGATTACATAAACATAATATGTACGATGATAATAGTGGGTAATTGGTGCTTTATTAGAAAAAAATGAACTTCTCAATATCAAAGACACGAATGGGAAAAGCTAAATATTATTACTATATGCTCATAGGATGGAATGCAGAGACAGGCATACCAATATCAGAAAAACTGGAAGAATGAGGGTCTATATTCTGGGTGTTAAGATGGTTATCTTAATTCAATAGAAAGGAAGGACGTTATGGGTAACAATGAGATGAAAAACAAACTGCAGATGGTATCCAGGATGACTGGGGCTCGCTTTCTTGCCGAAACCTTTAAAAGTTATGGAATAACTCATGTCTTTTATGTTGAGGCGGTACTCAGAAGAACCTTGATTGAGATGGAAATGCTGGGTATTAAAAAAGTGCTGGCTCATTCAGAGAAGGCTGCGGCTTATATGGCTGATGGATATGCAAGGGTGCGGCGTGGGCCAGGTATCTGTATCTGTCAATCGGTTGGGGCTGCCAACATGGCTGCTGGGCTTCAGGATGCTTTTTTAGCGAGGTCTCCTGTAATAGCTATTACAGGGCACAGACCTCCGATTGCTCGTTATAGTAATGCATATCAGGAAATCATCCATAGTCCTCTGTTTGACCCTGTGACCAAATACAATGTTGAAATTGAAGTAGTAGAGCAGTTACCTAACTTAGTGCGACAGGCTTTTCGCGAAGCGACTACAGGTTCTCCTGGACCGGCACACCTTGATTTTATGGACTATATCAAAGATAGTCTTGAAACAGCCGAGGCGGACCTGAAAGTGGCTGATGAGAAATTGTTCTCCTCCTATCCTCCTCACCGCCCTGCACCTGAACAAAGGAGAGTGGAAGAAGCAGCTCGGCTTCTGGAAAGCGCAGCGAGACCTGTTATCGTTGCTGGCGGAGGGGCAACTGCCTCTGCGGCAGGTCATGAAATTGTGAAACTTGCAGAAAGAATGAATATTCCAGTAGCCACCTCTCTCACCGGGAAGGGGATAATTTCAGAGGAACATCCCCTTAGTATAGGAACGGTAGGTACCTATTCTCGCTCATGTGCTAATAGAGTAGTGTTCGAAGCGGACTTGATACTCTATATAGGAAGCCGCACTGGTGACCAGGTGACTAATATGTGGAAGGTGCCGCACCCTGGTACGCAAATAATACAGATTGATATCAATCCCTCGGAACCGGGGAGAAATTATCCCAACACTCTATCGGTTATTGGGGATGCAAAGGTCTGTGTAAACATGCTCGAGGCTAGTGTTGCAGATAAGGCGGTTGATAATAGCTGGGCACGCCGGGCCCAGGAACTGGTTCAGGAATGGCGTGACTCACTTGAACCTCTTCGCAATTCCATGGATTTACCTATACGGCCTGAGAGACTTTGCCGTGAACTTACTAATGCACTTCCTCCAAATGGCATACTTGTAGCTGATACAGGCTATTCCGGTATATGGACGGGCACCATGGTATATATTACAAATTCAGAACAAAGATACATTCGATCTGCAGGATCTTTGGGTTGGGCTTTCCCCGCTTCTCTTGGAGCAAAATGTGCAGCTCCTGACAGGCCGGTTATTTGTTTCACTGGAGATGGGGGGTTCTGGTATCACCTGAGTGAACTCGAGACTGCCAGTCGTTATGGTATAAACACTATTACTGTGGTAAACAACAACTCCGGTTTTATTCAGTGTGTGAGTGGAGTTGATGATGCTTATGGCGATAGGCCGGGAGATAGGGGGAGCTTTTATCGGTTCAATAATACCAATTTTGCCAGTATAGCTAATGAATTGGGCTGTGTGGGGATAAGAGTGGAACAACCGGAACAACTGGCTGGAGCACTGGAACAAGCCCTCTCGGCTGCAAAGCCGGTTGTAATAGATGTTGTTACCAGTCCAGTGGCTACTCCCCCTAGGCCATGGACCCCAGCCTGATGCTTCAAAGAGAAAATATTTATTAGATCTTGCATACTGAAAAACGAGCTGGAGGCGTGAGTATGAAAGCAGCTGTATTTAAAGAAAAAGGGTTGTTAAAAGTAGAGGAAGTTTCCAGCCCAAAGCTGGACGCTAACGATGTATTACTTCAAATAACTTACTGCGCTGTATGTGGGTCCGATCTTCATAGATATCATTATGGAATGATGTCTCCCGGAACTATTATGGGACACGAATACTCTGGTAGGGTAGTAGAAATAGGCAGTGAAGTAAACAGTTTTCAAGTGGGTGACCGTGCTGCCCCATCAGGAGGAAAAGTTAATCCTGTACAGGATATCTTTCGTTACCCCCCGCGTTATAGCGCAAAGGAGCGAGGTTTTATTCCTGGACAAAGATCCGGAGCTTATGCCGAGTTCATGGCAATAGATGCTGACAGGCTAATGAAAATACCTGAGACTGTAAGCAACTTGGAGGCATGTCTTGTGGAGCCGCTGACTGTATCACTTCATGCTGTGCGACTTTCATCCATCAAACTGGGGGATCGTGTTTTGGTAATTGGGGCAGGCCCTATCGGGTTGTTAGTCCAGCAATGTTCCGCACTTGCGGGAGCTGGTGACATGTTCGTTTCAGAAACTAGCCTGGCCAGAAGGAAGGCAGCATCTCTTCTGGGGGCGGATTTGGTTATTGACCCCCTGCAGGAAAATGTCGTAGAGGAGATAATCCGTGAGACTGACGTAGGAGTAGACCTGGTGTTTGAATGTGCAGGGGCAAATGCCACGCTTAATGATGCACTGTGCTCATTACGAGTAGCAGGTAGAGTAGTAGTTGTTTCCCTGGCATGGGAGCAAGTTGACTGTACCCCCGTTGATTGGGTTGGAAGAGAAGTTGAGATGAAAACTTCCTATGGAACACTGGCCAGGGAATGGTACATAGCTATGAAACTACTGGAAAAGAAGAAAATACAGATTAAACCGGTTATCTCACATATTGCTCCGATTGAAGATATTCAGGATGTATTTCAGAAGCTTCTTGAACCTGAAACACCATGGGTTCAGGCCGTGATTGCTTTTGGATAATAAGAAGAGGAAATCTAAGGTATAATTATCATGGCAAAGCTTATTACGGGAGGAATGGGATATATTGGGGCTGAACTGGCACATATACTAGCCGACCGTGGAGAGGAAGTAGTCCTGTTTGATATCAATATAAATCGATATCGTATCGAAGACATTGAAAGCAAAGTGAAAGTGGTGCGTGGAGACTTGGGCAACCTTTCTGAGGTGTTAAATGTAGTTAAGAATAACAACATCACGGAGATTTACCATACGGGATCTATGCTCACTTATATGTCTGAGCTTAACCCATGGGCTTCCTACCAAAGCAATGTCATCGGTAGTTACAACGTGCTGGAAGCTGCCAGATTATTTAATGTTGAGAAAATGATGTTTACTAGCACTCTGGGCACCTTTGGTTTACAGAGAGACGAAGTGCTCACGGATATCAGCATCCAGCGGCCAATCACTATCTATGGTTGTGGTAAGCTATATATTGAAGGACTCGGACGGTTCTATAGTAAAAAATTCGGATTAGACTTCCGCTCAATCCGCTATGCTCACATGATTGGGCCGAATGTTCGTACGCCAGGTCATTGGGCCCCGACGATGATTGAAGATGCAATTTCAGGGAAATCTAATGAATGTATTTATGGTGCCCCTGAAACAGTAATTTCTATGATATATGTCAGGGATGCTGCGAAGGCCGCGGATATGGTATTACAAGCACCTAAAGATAGTATCAAGATGATGAATTACAATGTTGCAGGGATTCCCTCTGTTGTCTCAGCCAAAGAACTCGAAACCTTTCTTGCAAAACGTTTTCCTAAAACCAAAGTCACCTATAAGCTTGACCCGTCTCTCCAAACACTTCATGGAAGGCACGCTACCATGAAAGCATTTGATGATAGCTATGCTAGAAGGGAATGGGGCTGGAAACCACAATATGCGAACATTGAAGCAATAATCAACATATTTGAGAAGGACATGAACGAATATCCTAAACGTTACGGGTTGATATAGAAGCTTTCATGTGAACAAGAGCACAAAGCCTTGTGCAGCGAAAACTAATAATTGCTAACGTTGTCCATTGACAGAATGCTGTCACTAAGGCATGGTATATGGTAATGTTCGTCGGTGAAATTGCCTTAAAATAATACAAGCTAAATTACTGTAGTCAGCATGAAAGGGTAGAAAGAATGAGCAGTTCAGTAAGAGAAAAAATCCCGCTATTATCGAAATCACGGTTCATGGCAGGTTTGCAGTGCCATAAACGTCTGTACCTTGAATGCTACCACCGTGACCTGGCGGACTTGGTAAAGGTTCAGCAGCAGGCCCTCTTTGATATGGGAACTAAGGTGGGAATACTTGCTCGGGAACTCTATCCCGGTGGAGTATTAATCAAAGAAGACTATTTTAACCATAGCGCTGCTGTAGAGTCAACGAAAACCATACTCGCTGATAATAAAATCCCGGCTCTGTATGAAGCGGCCTTTATATATGAGGATATCAGAATCCGAGCGGATATTCTGGTGCGTGCAGGTAATGACTGTTTTGATTTAATAGAGATAAAATCAGGAACGAGGACTAAGAAAGAACATGTTCGCGATGTTGCTGTGCAACTTTATGTGCTAAATGGATGCGGGCTGAACATAAGGAGCGCTTGTCTTGGGCATCTGAACAATAAATATGTCTATCAGGGAGGAGACTACGATTTAGGCCAGTTGTTTTTTCTGGATGACATTACCGGGAAAGCGCAGGAGATACAGCCTGATATTCCGTTGCTCCTGGCTGAAATGAGGGCTCCTTTATGGGAAATGGAGCCGCCTGATGTTGATACAGGGAGGCAGTGTGTCCATCCGTATACCTGTGCATTCTATGGGCACTGTCATGCTGATGAGCCGGAGCATCCAATTAGCCAGCTTCCTGGTGCGAGCCAGGAATTGATTGATATTCTTAAAGACGCAGGTATTGAAGATATCCATGACATTCCGGATGATTTTGTGGTAATGACTACCCTGCAGAAAAGGGTTCGCGATTGCGTGATTCATAATCGAATTTATCTGGATGGCCATCTTGCCGTGGCATTGCAACATCTGGACTATCCAGTTCATTTCCTTGATTTCGAGGCCTTCAATCCTTCATTACCTCTGTATATAGGGACAAGGCCTTACCAGATAATCACCTTTCAGTGGTCGGATCATATTCTCGAAAAAGATGGCACCCTTAGACATGAGGAATTCCTATACGAGGGGGATGATGACCCACGCCCTGCATTTGCAAAAAGTCTGCTTAATGCACTGGGCAGCGAAGGTTCCATAGTGGTCTACTCTAGTTTTGAGGCGACCCGTATAAAGGAACTTGCTGATATTTTTCCCGATTTGGCAAGTGAACTCTTGTCTCTGAAGGAAGGCCGAATTAAAGACCTGTTAAAACTTGTTCGCAGGTACTGTTACCACCCTGAGTTCCATGGCTCGTTTTCTATAAAGTCTGTGCTTCCTGCATTAGTGCCAAGCATGAGTTACGATGATCTTGAAATCAATGATGGAATCATGGCGTCAATTGCCTATGAGGAAATGATTCGACCGGATACTCCTTCAGAGCGTCGGGATTTTCTGAGAAGGAGCCTGCTTACTTATTGCGGCCGTGATACTGAAGCAGAAGTGAAGCTCTTTAATAGATTGCATACAGCTTAATTAGCCATGGGCTATTTTAAAAAACGGAGGCTGTTAGATGAAATATCATAAATGTTGGGCGATACTCGGAGTTGTTACCTTCGCGGGGCATATGATTGGCGGACTTTACTCAGATGTGATTTATTTCCTGGCAGAGTATGTCTGGTTTGCATCCATTGTTTTTGCGGTTCTTGCAATCTATAGTGGGGCCATAAATGCAGCAAAGACCGAACCGGAACAAAGGGGGACAGCTATTGCCTCGGCAGTAATAGGTGGGATTGTTCTCTTAGGGTTATTTATTAGTGCTAGCAGTTGGCTATTTGTGCCCGAGTGGGCTGCAGAGTTACTTATGTAAATGAAAAACACCTCTATATGGCTTTCAGCACCTTAAAACCTTCCAGTATGAAGATATTAAGAATAAAAATGTTGAATATTTTATTAAACAATCTTATAACAAGCCTCAACTATGTTTAGATTTATAAGTGCCGAATTATGCATGATGTCCGCATCATTTTCCCCTGAGAAAACAAAACCTGCCCCACCCATGTCGGCTGCAAGTTGGTACACTTCGTCAAATGGCTGGTCTGTGATCTTTTTACAAATACGAGGGTCTCTCAAATCGCCGGTGACGAAGTCATCTGCGCTTGTTCTACTAAATGCAGGGTGTTTCAAATCCACGCCTCGGATCCAATAACCCTCATCTTTTAATCTTTTCGCCATATGGCTACCAATAAATCCCCCCGCACCGCAGATTAATGCTCGTTTCATATTGACCCCTCTTTTCTGTTATCTATTTTTTCCTTCAAAGGGATATCTACTCTTAATCCAATCCTTCCATTCAGCAGACGTCTTGAATTTATATACCTGTTGAGCAACATAAACTATTAATATAGTTAAGCCTAGCAGTGAGGATTTACTCGATTTTTTCATCTTAATCAATAAATTATTTAAGACAATAAGGGGAGTCTAGCATTCAATATTGCATATATCAATATCTTTTATAAAAAAGAGACAATTTGCAGCTGATGATCTGTCCTTAAAAATCAGTCCAGCGGAAAGACAGCAGTTGTTGAGCAGCCCTGTTACCGATGGAGAAGAGAATATTATGGAATGCAGGTTGGGCAAGACTGGAGGCTCAAAAACTTGAGAAGGAAAAGGATTAACTCAAGAAGCTCGTGGCAGGTCTTTTACTTGATAACTCCATTAGGATAATATACTGAAAAGGAGCTTGCTTTTTGAAATAAATAAGCAGCCTTTTGAGAACTTGATGTTATTAAGGAGATGCCTTATCCAGTTGCCGTCATGTTGGGATATGGCTACCAGTTTCTTTCTAATATCACCAGAAAACAGCCAATGCTCACTCCAGCACAGGTGCGATCAGGTAGTAGCTATGCATTTTTTGACTGCTCTAAAGCTGTCCGCGAATTGCCAGGCAATTACCTGACTATCGGCGAAGGATTTTTACTGAATGGATTGGTTCTCAACGCCAGGGAAAACAGCAATCGATGTTGCCTGATACTCCTGGCAATCTTTTTTCTAATCCCAGCCATCTCTTTATGACTCCTGAGCGATTCAATATACCATGTCTCAACTAGTGTGGATGTCGTCCCGTTGTTCTTAGCTATATACTTTCAGTATAGCTCTGGCTGTGTTTTTTATCTGCTTGCGTAGTTCCTTTGGTTCCAGCACCTCCACTTTTTCGGCCCATCCGAGTATAAAGGTGACGAACTCTGTTGTCACTGCAAGATTCAAGGTCACTACCGCTGAGCCATCTTCCTGTAACTTGGTGACCTGTGAGGGGTGCCACATCGTTTCCACGGCTATCCTGGCTACATCGGGGCTGAACTTGAGCTTTATGGATTTGGCTGCTCCATATATGCTAATACCCCAGT
>CAYPSP010000009.1:0-8966 GCA_964413335.1 uncultured Dehalococcoidales bacterium | reverse complement strand
GGTATTGATTGGCATCGAATTCTGCCGGAACTGAATATGTTTCTTTAAGAAGTTCTATTCTTTCGATGCGCTCAATCTTAAATATACGTACATCTTCTACCTTGTGACAGTATGCAATTACATAATTACCATGCTCCAGCGCTGTTGGTTGGATGAAGTATGGCTCGATTATTCGTTCCTTTGCTTTATCATCTCCCAGTGTCCAGTACCATATCCTGACCCTGCGTCCCTGAGTCCATGCCAGTGCAAGGAGTTCGAGAGTCTGCACAAAACGATTATTTTGTTTGCGCGTGTGCATCCAGTCTATGGTTTTACGCACTTGCTCTCTCAGTGGGCCGGGAACTACGGAACTCAGCTTGGTGAAGGTGCTCTCAATGCTTGGATTATAAGCGTTGCTGTATTCCAGCAGTAGCCTGGAAGCCAGGAAAATGGTAACAGCCTCCGGGAGGTTGAAGATGATTGGAGGTAGAACCCGCCCAGGTTCCAGCCTGCACTTACCGCCGTCCCTCACAATCGGGACATTAAGCTGTTCCCAGTCCTCAAGAGCTAGCAGGTCACGGTATGTAGTCCGCACGCTCACTTTACATTGTGTAGCTATTCTTTCCGGTCTGATACCGTTGGGATTGTAGTTAAGAATATGGAGCACGTGTAGCAGCCGGATTGTCCTGTCGTATTTGCTGCCTTTCAATGCTTTTTATATCTCCTGCTTTAGTATCCTCTATCTGTATTCTACCACCGATGTCAATATGTTTGTTTAATTGCATTATCCCTAAATAATATGCAAGAATGATAGTAGTAGAATTTTATTATTGGTTATACATAGGTAAATAAGCTCGCATACTGGATAGATAACCAGTAAGGGTGAAACAGGAAGAAGGAGTAAAAGGTAATCATGAATTTGTCTCTAGAAGCAATTGAGAAAAATATTAACAAACTTTCAGTTAACAATCCAGATACGGTAGAGATTCATTCTCTTGGCCTCTCCGCTGAAGGTCGGGATATAAAGGCTGTTTACGTAACCGACACAGGAGTTCCTCTGGCCGAAAAGGAGGTTGCTGTTGTCATGGGGTTGAGGCATGGGGATGAGCTGGGAGTGGCCCCTGCTGTCTCCAGCCTGTTGGATTGGTTGGTCTCAGAGGATGGGGCAGAGACAAGACGCAGGCAACTGGTGATAGTTATTCCAGTTGTTAATCCTGATGGCTTTATTAAGCAGGAATTTGGAGCACCACGAGACAGGATATCTGAAGTTGAGAGAACTGTAATTTTGCCGTTGATTTTAGAATGTCAGGCAGATATGTTACTGGATATTCATAGCTTGGACAGGGGAGACTTGGAAGCAGTCATTACAGGGCATACCACGCATCTTGGAGAGGATGACTTGATTCATGGAATAGCAGCTCGCAAGATGATGGAAGGTGCTGCTGCGGCAGGATACCCTTATGCGTTACATACGCTTGGTGTACAATCACGGGCGCCATGGCTTAGCACCCCTCGACCTCCTCGTAACACTTCATCATCCTATAATAACTGGGTTTGTGCACCTGCCTATGAGCAACTACACTCACTGGTAATAGGGATGGAAGTAAATAGCTTTAGCCTTAACGACGATGAATGTGGCAAAAGTGGGCTTGCTGCTATAGTTCCCTTGCTGCAATTAGGGAATATGCGCTCCTCCTGGGACTATGCCCCTGGTTATCCCAACCGGATTTTAAGAGGCAATGTGCTTATTTCATTAAGAGCAGCCGGGCAAAATGCTGCAGAGCGTCGTAAATCGCGTGCAGAACTGTGGCAGAACAGGGAATTTTTCAGCGATCCAATAAAGATAATGCCCACCACGCATAGCATACAGGCCAGCATAGAATATTCGGGAGAGTCACTTTCGAATGCTTTTTCCATCTGTTGCCGAATACGGGGTAACCCTGATCTCAAGGATGTTAGGCTGAATGGAATTAAAACAGATTATTACATCGCCACTGATAATTGTTCCAGCTTTGTGTTTGTTGATATCCCTCCTGCCGTCGCGGGTGTATACGAAGTTTCTATTGATTTGTAAATCCCCCTCAATATTGGAAGGCGTTAGCTATAGAGTAGCACTTTTCTGTTAAACTACAGGAAATAGAGTGGTCATGATAAACAATTACTATTGACGACCAGGCAACAGGGGGATAATATAAACCTTGTGTTATAGATAATTGTATCTATAGAGAGAATCCAGATTATTGGATAGGGGAAAGAGAGCAAAGTTATATTTTATACCCGTCGCCCGATGAAGAAAGCGGAGTGTATATCCTGTTAAAGAAGTATGTTAATGAATCAATATGATGTAGTTGTTTGTGGTGGCGGTACTGCTGGAATGATGGCGGCTATTGCCTCGGCCCGCTCTGGAGCTAATACTTTACTTATAGAGCGTGATGGATATCTTGGTGGCACGGCTACTTATGGGCTCCCTATGCTGGGTTTCTTCTCTGGAGACGGCAACAAGGTTGTAGGAGGATTGCCTCAGGAGATCGTGGATAGAATGGTCTCCCTGGGAGGGTGTATGGGGCATTCCAGGGGAGGCACCTGGAAGACTTCTAGTGGCGAATATAACTATGACTTTTCCTTAACTTCGTATGACCCGGAAATTTTAAAGATTGCTGCTCAAGAAATGGCACTGGAGGCAGGGGTTAGTATCCTGTTTCAGACAGTAGTTATTGGTGCACAGACAAAAGACAGGTATATAAGCTCGGTAGAGTTGATGACAGTGGAAGGCCGACGAAATTTGACGGCCAGGGTATTTATAGATGCCACCGGCGATGCAGGCCTTACCTGGACAGCAGGGTTCCCGACGGAACGGCGAGGCGAAGGGAAAATGCAAAATGTAACCAATATCATCCGGGTAGGCAATGTAGATGCTGAACGGATGGTTAAAAGCCTCATGGAAGAAGGAGTTATCAAGGGACTTCGCGATTGGCATATCAGGCTTCTTCGCGGGAAACTTCTGGATGGTGGAGAAGGCTATCTCTTTCTGGCTGGACATGCTGAAATCTGGGAAGATGAAGAACCTGTTACCTTTACCGGTACATGCTGGAGAAAAGAGGAAATGGCTTTTAATATTACTCGTACGGTCGGCGTTGACCCTACCCTCGCTGAAGATATTAACCGTGCGGAAATCAATGAAAGAAAGAATATTAACGCCGTGATGAAAGGACTGAGAGAACGAATTCCTGGCTGCGAGAAGGCATATCTGATAAGCAGTTGTCCCCGTGTTGGTATTAGAGAAGGGCGAAGGATTCGCGGTATGTATACGCTCACTGAGCAAGAGGTTCTTGGCAGGAGTGAGTTTCCGGATGGAATTGCCAGGGGGGCATATCCTATTGATATACATGACCCAAAAGGAGGTAGAACACAATTCAGTTTTATTGAAGAGGGAGGCTCCTATGCTATCCCCTATCGATGTCTCATTCCTGAGTGGTCGAGGAATCTGCTTGTAGCCGGTCGTTGTGTATCTACTACAGGAAAGGCATTGGGAAGTGTTCGTCTTATTCCTTGCTGTATGGCATTGGGGCAAGCGGCTGGTACGGCCGCCGCTTTTATTGTGAAGGATGATGTTGCTCCTGCTGAACTGAATACTGAAATACTTAGAAATAAACTTCTGGAAGATAAGGCAATCTTGACGGTACAGGCTAGTCAAAATTAGTATCAGAGAAAAATAAAAACAGGAGGCATGAAACATTGAAAAACCAGCTAAAGGCAAGGTTAAAGAAGGGGGAGACATTAACCGGTACTTTTGTTGGCCTCGGTCATCCTGATGTGACTGAGTGGCTGTCCAGACTAGGCTATGACTTCCTTCTGCTGGATGGAGAACATAGCCCGATAGGATTTGAGACCATGCAGAGGATGATGCAGGCTATGAACGGAACCAGTTGTGTTCCTATTATCAGGCCCCAGTGGAACGAGATGGTAGTGGTTAAACGTGTATTGGATTTGGGTGCTTATGGTGTATTGTTGCCATGGGTTAACACGAAGGAAGAGGCGGAGAACGCTGTGCGTGTTTGCAAGTATCCACCTGACGGAATCAGGGGCTGTGGTCCACGCAGAGCAGCCACTTTTGACCCTGAATATTTTAGTACGGTAAATGACGAACTTCTAATAGCAGTTCAGATAGAGACTCAACAAGCTGTTGATAATGTGGAGGAGATTTTATCGGTGAAGGGAATAGATGCCTGTTATATTGGCCCCTATGATCTTGCCTTAAGCATGCTTGGCTCGTCGCCAGACTGGGATAATCCGCGATACCTGGCAGCTTTCGATAAGGTGCTGGCAGCATCTGCAAAAATAGCTAAACCGGCAGGAATGTTTACCAGTCCTGATAACATTGGGTGGGCAATCAAGAGAGGATTTAAATTCAATACTGTAGGGGCAGCGGATAACTTCCTGATTGAAGGTGCAAAAGAGGCTCTTAAAAAGGCACGTGTCGCACAGGGAAAGTAATAAGCTTCAGGCTAATTAACTGCTGTCTGTCTGCTTATTTTCCATGCCTCTGCTTTTTCTAATAGCTCCTGGGCGCTCTCCATAGTGGGTTCGCTCAAGCTCCCTTGCATGGCAGATAGTTCCTCGATTCTGTCTTGTCCTGAAAGGGGGGTAACTGTGGTGATAGTACGCTCATCATGGATGTCCTTGCGGACAGTATATTGAGCATTGGCAAATACTGCTACTTGAGGAAGGTGGGTAATACAGATAACCTGGTGGTCTTTGCTCAGGGTTGAAAGCAGTTGTCCTACTACGTTGCCACTCCTGCCTCCTACTCCGATGTCGATTTCATCAAAGATTAATGTCGGGGTGGCATCCACCTTCGAAAGAACGCTTTTTATAGCCAGCATAAAGCGAGACGCCTCTCCTGTTGAGGCAATTTTGGCTAGGGATTTAAAGTCTTCCCCCGGGTTGGTAGCCAGCAGAAAAATTATCTTGTCTATACCACTGCTGGTAAAAGAATAGCTATGCCCATCTGGGAACTCAACTTCATTATCTGTATCACACAGGGAGAACTGCACTTGAAATTTAACCTGTGCCATATTTAAATGAGCAAGCTCTCTCTCTATCTCCACGGATAGCTTTTCAGCAGCCTTATGTCGGATTGTCGATAGCCGATGGCTCAATTCTCCTATTTTTTTTCTGAGTGCTGCTTCCTCTTCTTGCAACTCGGATTTTCTTTCATCTTTGCTGTCAAGTTTTCTTAGTTCCTCTTCGGCTACATCCGCATATTGATTTATATCGTTGATTGAATCGCCGTATTTTCTTTTCAAATCACGGATAAGGTTAAGCCGCTGCTCTACCCTTTCCAATCGCTCAGGGTCATATTCAAGCTTATCCTGATATGTCCTTAGAGAATGTGATACTTCCTCGATTTGGTAGGAGGCTCCCTCCGCATCTTTTAACAGCTCATTCGTGCCTGGATCTTCTTGGGCAAGCTCTTTGAGCAACTTTATGGCCTCTCCAAGCCTGTCAATGGCTGAAGGAAGAGAAAGCTCTCCGCTGTAGAGCGCATCATAGGCTGCTTGAGAAGAGGACTTAAGTTTTTCTACATTTGAAAGGACAGAACTCTCCGCTTGGAGTTCTATGTCTTCATTATCCTGTAGTTCGGTTTTTTTTATTTCATCAACCTGGAAACTTAGCAGGTCCATACGACGAGCTGCTTCTCTCGCGTCCTCACTCAGTGTTTTTAATTCCTTCTCTACCTGGTAAAATTTCTCTACTGCTGACTCAACTTCGGAACGGAGCGCTTCGCCATGAGCGTAACGATCCAGTAGAAGTAATTGTACGGAAGGGTCGTTAAGGGAAATATGTTCGCTTTGCCCATGTATGTCTATCAACAGTCTACCGATTTCACGTAGTAAACGGAGAGGGACAGCACGACCGTTTACTCGATTAATGCCACGATTTCCCCGATCAATCTGGCGGGTTAGTACAATACTGTCTTCACTTTCAATTCCATATCCTGCCAGGATATTCTTCAAAGCTGGGTTCTCGCCAGACTTGATTACTCCCTCCACTCTTGCATAATCTGCACCTGTACGAATAACTTCCTCTCCTACCCGTTTACCTGTGAGGGCTTCGATGGCATCGATTATCAGAGACTTGCCCGCCCCGGTTTCTCCGGTGAGCACATTAAAGGTTGAAATCGGTTGCCATTTTATCTGCCCGATTATCCCGAAATTTTCAATTGATAGCTCTAACAGCATTTTGCCTCAGTTTAATCAATTCATTAATAGCTCTGCTATGTTAGCAGGTATTCCATGAGGATGTTATGCGCCTGGTGTGCCTTATCCCCACCACGGAATTCAAAAGTCTTTGGCTCAAGACCCATCGAACTGATAGTTAGAGTGTCACTGATTAAAAAACCACTCTTGATTAGAAAACCCTTGTTGTCCTCACTGGCTACTGCTGAAATCCGGTCGATTGGTATACTAACAAGTGCCTTTTTACCTCTGAGAAATTCCTTGTCATAGTAGATGACCCTCTTGTTCGTGATACCTATGAATCCAGTGCCTCTGCCCTTTAAATCGAAAACCGCTCGGATGACTTCATCATCCAGGCATATCCCCTCAATTTTTTCCAGCTGGTCTTTCTTATCTATAATAATATCTTCAGCATAAACTGCCATAAACCAACACCTCCTCTGAGATTAACATGTGAATAATATTTCCTGGCTGATTTGCTGTCAATATAAATAGTGAAAAAAGAGACGGAGTTACTCCAACAGTTTTCATGAATTGTGAGTTGGATTTGCCCTTGATTAAAATATATTGCTACAATCTAGAAGGAGGATTGACGAAATGGGTGATATACTAAATGAAGCATCAGCTATTATTAAATGCAAGGAATGTCCCTGGTTTAAGAACTGTGTTTCTCCGATACAGGCTAGCGATGATGATATAGCGCACTTCAGGATGATGATGCAGACGACAAATCTTCCTGATTCGGCGAAAACTGAAATGGATAATGCTATCGAAGGCATAACCTCATCCAGCCAGAACATGATTTTACAGAGTTGCCCTGTATTTACTCAACGACTGAAAGATAGCCCCGAGCTGGCGCAAGCCATTAAAGAGATGATGCAGAATTGGGGCAGAGAAGAGGAGGCAACTGATAAACAATGACAGAGCTTGGCAAGATAGAAAAACCATCGGCGGAGGATTTCCAAAAAGGCAAGAAACTTTACTTTGTACCTCTATTATTCTCTAGTGAAAATGCCCCTGAGGAGTATAAAAAGAAGGTCAGCGTCTACTGGCAGCAGGTATCGGAACAGCTGAATAAACTAGAGGGCAAGATTGGTAGCATAAAGCGTATTTATCACGAATCGATTGTGCAACCTGGAGAGGACGGTATTAAAATGCTGGAAAAACTGAGCCCTGGCAGCTATCAGGTCGTTAAAAGTAAATGTGAAAACGATGCTGTACTTGAGGCTTTTGAAAATAAAGAACTCCTCGAGGAAACTATTGACTGGGAGAGATGTATTTTCGCTGGACTTATCAGTCAGAAAGTAGCCAGGCAGGTTTCAGATTATTACTTTGAGACTTCGAAGAAAAGAGCAGAACTTCTGTCCAAACAAATAACAGAGACCCTCAAAGAGGATGAAGTCGGCCTGCTGTTTATCCAGGAGGAACACAAATTACAATTTGCTGGCGATATTAAGGTGTTCAGCATTTTCCCGCCGGTCCTGGATGAGATTCATCGATGGTTGAGGGAACCCCCTGAGAAAGATAATGAATCTCCTGCGGCAGACGAAGAAACCTCTAAAAAAGACAAAGAAACCCCTGAAACAGATGACAAATCTTCTAAGAAAGATAAAGAGGAAAAGAGTAATTAAAGCTGGTTATCAGTCATGTTCACTCACATCAGGAAACCATCAGTTTCAGGTACATTCTATGCTGGCACTCAACTAGAACTCAAAGAGCAAATAGAAGGGTGTTATAAATGTAGTCTTGGTCCTGGAGACTTACCTCGTATAGCTAAAGAAGGTCCCAGGGAAATTTTAAGCCTCATTGTTCCCCACGCGGGTTATTTATACTCCGGTCCGATAGCGGCTCATGCTTATAAAGAACTTGCGAGTGATGGCATAATCGAAACCGCAATAATAATCGGCCCCAATCATACCGGGTATGGGCCTCCGGTTTCGATATGGGCAAAAAATAGCTGGAGCACTCCCCTGGGTAAAGTGGAAGTAGATGAAGATTTAGCGCAGAAACTAACGGGTGGCATTGTTAAGGAAGACGAGACAGCTCACCTTTATGAACATAGCGTAGAAGTACAGTTGCCCTGGCTTCAACATCTCTATGGAAGAGTGAGAATTGTGCCAATAACCATGATGGCTCAGGATATGGAAACAGCTCAAGAGCTGGGGCAAGCTGTCTCAATGTACGCTGCAAACTCTCTGGTTATTGCCAGCACTGACTTCTCTCACTACGAGCCTCATGATATAGCCACAGAGAAAGATATGGCCATGATTGAAGCGATTATTAATCTTGACGAGGGAGAATTATATAAGCGCAGGGAATCTCTGGACTGCACGATGTGTGGTTATGGCCCGGTAGCTGTAGCGATAATGGCAGCTAAAGCAATGAAGGCGCAGAAGCCCAGGTTACTGAAGTATGCCACCAGCGGAGAAACAACCGGCGATTTCTCCAGGGTGGTAGGTTATGCCTCTATTGTTATTAAAAAACGCTGAAGTCCCGTTTACGGTAAAAAAAGTGAGCAAGTAGATCTATAAGCCGAGTTCTGTACCCTTATACAGGGTGGTGACCATCCATCTAGCTCCGACGTTACCGTTGGAGTCAAGCGACCAACCCGAGGGCTTCAGCCGAGCGCTTCAATCGCCCTTCTATTCGGTCTTGCTCCAGGTGGGGTTTGCCCAGCCGGCCGGTCACCCGACCGCTGGTGAGCTCTTACCTCGCCATTTCACCCTTACTCTGCAATGCAGAGCGGTA
>CAYPSP010000008.1:0-17739 GCA_964413335.1 uncultured Dehalococcoidales bacterium | reverse complement strand
CTGTGGGGGCCACCTGGAAGCGGTAAGACAACCTTGGCACATATCATTGCCAACATTACCAAATCACATTTCAGCTCCCTCAGCGCAGTTAGTGCAGGGGTGGCCGATCTGCGACGCACGATCGATGAGGCAAGAAAAAGAATAAAATCTTCTCATCTACGAACAATACTATTTGTTGATGAGATACATCGATTCAACAAGGCTCAGCAGGACGCCGTGTTGCCCTTCGTTGAAGATGGAACTATCACCTTTATCGGTGCCACTACGGAGAATCCTTCTTTTGAAGTTATCGCCCCTCTTCTCTCCCGATGCCGTACCTTTCGGCTTAACATGTTGAGCGAGAAAGCAGTCAGTCAAATCGTAGAGCAAGCAATAATAGATGTGGAGAGAGGAATAGGTAAGCTCAAGGTCAAAATAAGCGAGGAGGCTCTACACCACCTGGTTATCATGTCAAATGGCGACGCCCGCATGGCCCTGAATGCATTGGAGATGACGGCTGCTGCAGTTACTGCAAACAGTAGCGGCGATCGTTACATAGACCTTCCCGCTGTCGAAGAGACACTGCAGCACCGCGCCCTGCTATATGATAAAAAAGGAGAACAGCATTATGACCTGATCTCTGCCCTGCATAAATCTCTACGTGGATCCGATGCAGATGCCTCTCTTTACTGGTTAGCACGGATGCTCGAAGGGGGAGAAGACCCCTTATACATTGTACGCCGCCTTGTACGCTTCGCCTCAGAAGATGTAGGGATGGCAGACCCACAAGCATTGACAATAGCAGTAGCAGCCCAACAAGCAGTGCATTTCATTGGTATGCCTGAAGGAAAGCTGGCCATTGCCCAGGTAGTGGTTTACCTGGCAACTGCTCCAAAGAGTAATTCACTATACAAGGCTTACTCAAATGTTGAAGAGGACATCAAACATAGTTATAATGAACCTGTGCCCCTTCATCTACGCAATCCAGTTACCGGCTTAATGCGCCAGATGGAATATGGTAAGGGCTACAAATATGCACATGACTATGCTAACCATTTTGTTAAACAGCAAAACCTGCCAGACTCACTGCAGGGAAAACACTATTACGTCCCCAGTAATCAGGGCTATGAAAATGAGATCGCCGACAGAATCAAGCGCTGGTGGGGAAACAGTCAACCTCAGTCATAATCTGCTGGAATGAGAAGGCAAACAGGAATCAATTCCACCATTTTCCTCGCGAGAAGCTAAAGGAAAGGCGGCAACTTAATTCCAAAAACTGATATTATGAAATACTCCAAATACAAAGATGATATGACTGAGAGTAAAGACCTGAATAAATACCGCCATCTTATGATAGCGTTTTCATTCAGTATAGCCTTCTTATTACACCTCCTGCTCTTTGCAACAGCACCAATGGTTACGGACATCATGGAGGAAATGAATCTATCTTACGCCCAGTTTGGTTTCATCTTCTCAGCGACTATGATAACGCTAGCCGTCTTCAGGTTGCCCTGGGGGTTACTGGCTGATCGAATAGGCTACCTGAATGTTTTCAAAATAGCGGCACCCCTTTGCCTATTCTTCGCCTTCACTAGGGCATGGGCCTCTGGTTATGCGAGCCTTCTGGTCAGCCAGTTATTTCTTGGTATTGGATTGGCTGCGGTTATCCCTGTCTTGACCCTATTAGTTAAGGAATGGGCAAACCAAAAAACTGGTTTCTCTACAGGTATTTATATCGCTGGCTTCGCTGCTGGCAACGCCTCTGCCCTTGGGATAACTCCTCTTTTGCTCGAATCACTGAGCTGGAGAACGGTTCTTCTCTGCTATGCCATTTTTAGCGCAGTAATCTGCGTTCTCTGGTGGCTATTCGCTAGAAGTGATTACAAAGGACCATCCAGCTTCCAGCTCAAGAGTTTCAGTCTGCTATTAAAAGACAGATATCTATGGGTGTTGCTCTTCTTCCTCATAGCAACTATGGGAAGCTATGACTCCCTCGCCACCTGGATGCCAAAGGTTCTGGAGATGAAACAGATCAATCCTGTACTGGCCACATTGCTTCCATTGGGGTTCTTCCTGGCTGGCCCCATAATCGGCACCATATCAGATAGATTTAAGGATAAGAGAACGCTGTTGGCACTATTGGGGGTAGGAGCAGCCTCTTCCATCATCGGGTTAAACTATGCTCCCTTTCCCCTCCTCCTCCTCTGCCTGCTCCTCTCAGGTTTCACCATCACCGGTGTACTAACCATAACCATGGCAATGCCAGTGGAGCACGAACGTTTCTCCCCCTATGCAGGGTCTGTGGTTGGACTCACCTCGTCACTGGGCAATATCGGCCCCCTGGTCATGCCAGTCTTATTTGGTCTGCTAATCGACGTAACTGGCACATTCCACGTCTCGATCTTCGCCGTGGCTGCACTGGCTGGAATCACTTTTATTCTGGGCTCCAGAGTGAAAAATTGAATTAAGAAAACAGCCGATGAGAGACTAGTTTCTTACCCATATCACTTAAAGGCACAGGTGCACGTCTCTACTTTAAAGACGATGTTCTTACTTGCCACGTTTCCTACTTCGTCATACACGTAGACACTAACAGTAACCTCAGTCCCTTTATCTGGAGCAGTCCAGTTGATGGTAGCCCCCTCCCCTGTGAAGGAAGAGTCTCCACAGCATCCAGGACCGGTGTACGTCTCTACTCCATCTGACCATTCATAGGTCAGGGGTCCACTCATACCCTCTATTACACATTTGATCTCACAGCTTCGGTCCCTCAATATCATGTATCCATCGCCTTTTTCCTTTAAATATTTGGGCTCTTCAGCAGTAATCACCAATTCCTTAATGACAGGAGGCGGAAAGGCAGACACGCTAACGGAGACAGTTCTTGTGGTTTCTTTACCAAAACCATCGCTGACTACGATCGTGATTTCATAAAGCCCCGGGCTATTTGGTGCTGTCCATTCAGCCGTTTGTCCTCTTCCCAAGATCTTCCCTTTTTCTGCCATCCATTCATAAATTAGCTCATCTCCATCCTGGTCCTCAGCACTCAATTCAAGCTGACAACTGTCCGAAAGCAGTATCCACTCTGGATCAACCACCAACTCAGTGATAACGGGTGCATGGTTATCCTTTACTCTGATAGTTATTGACTCAGATACCACTACATCATTACCGGTGATATCATTACTCTCCTTACCATCCAATACCATGACCATGATACTATACAAACCCTCAGCCTTAGGTGCCATCCAGGCAATGTTAGCTGCATTCTGGCCAGTGTTGGTTATTCTACCTTCGTCAGCTGTCCAATTATAGGTCAGCATATCACCATCCTGGTCATGAGCAAGACACTCAATAAAGCAGCTTTCAGAAGGACCAATTACCTCTGCCCCAGTTTCAAGACTTATTATTTCTGGTAGATTATTGTTCGGTACACATCCAAACACGCTTATAATAAAAATAAACAGTCCTACAAAGACGACCACCTTTTCTGCGTTCAATTTATTAAAAACAACTTCTACTTTTTTCATGTTACCTTTCTATTATCTATTTCTTATTACGCTAAGATATATACAAACGGTGATTAGATATCTACCATCCTTCAGAATAATACAGCCGCTCGGGACAATCCCCTTTATCCCCTTAGCATAAACATCAGCAATGTCCTATCTCTTATGTATAGCACATCACTCTCTTGCAGTAAGCTTTATTTCCTTAGTGCCCCACAGCCTATCTTCTCAGCTCTTTCGAGCCTTTCTTTATCATTCTTAATAATATCCTCTCCCTCCATAAAGTTGCTCAACATATGTAGAAGAGAGTTTACAGAATTAACACTCTGTTTATTGATACAATAGACCATCCACAATCCATCCCGCCAGGAACTAACAAACCCTGCACCCTCCAGTATACTCAAGTTACGTGAAGCACGCGATTGAGAAATATCTAATGCCTGCATTACCTCGCATACGCAGCAATCCCTTTCCTGGAGAATCTTCAGAATTCTGATTCTGGTCTCATCTGACAAGGCGCTAAAAATTTTAACTAACTTTCTCATTTTTTCATCACTGAATAACTATATGCACAAATATGCATATAGTTATTCTACACAAGCTTCTACAGGAAATCAAACGAATTTGCTTTTTATTCACCAGTTTAGTTACCTGTACCTAATTATCCAACCACAAGACGAACTGCCATTCCAAGCCTGTACCAAGAGCCCAAACATTGAAATAGTCCAGCCTTAATGAAATAATGGCTTGAGAAAAGCATATGAAGATTGTTAACGGGATATTCTCAGGAATACTTGGTTTCTTTTTAACTGTTTCCCTGATTATACTGGGAGGCATTATCACCGTGGAGAACACCATACTCAATCCTGCCTTCGTCATCTCTGAGATGGAGAAAATGGATGCCTATTCAATCATCACCAACCAGGTTAGCCTACAATTAAAGGGCCAACTTCCAACCGAAATCCCTTATATAGAAGAAATGATAGATGAGACCATCACCGAGCTTGAGCCATGGCTGAGAGAGCAGGCCAACCTCGTTATCTACGATGGTATTGCCTACCTCAAGGAAGAACAGGAGCTTCATGTCATCATTCCGCTGGAAGAGGTCAGAGAACGTATAAAGGAAAATGTGCAGGAGTTTATCCTTGAATCCCTCCCTCCTGAACTGGAAGGGGTTCCCCAGGAAATGGTAGAGTTTTTCCTGTCGCAGATATACATAGAGATAGACAATCAAATCCCTGAGAAAATTGAAGTCAATGAGACGCTCCTGGGGACAGAAATAACAGCACAACTGCATCAAGCTCAACAAGTCGTCGGCTATATAGAAATTGGCGATATAATACTGATAAGCTTAATAGTCTTACTGGTATTGATTATCACCCTGCTACAGCGGTGGCGATTGAAATTCATTGCCCGCTACAGCGGTCTGCCGTTTATTATGGCAGGAGTCTTTACCCTGATAGCTACTTTTCTCGCAGGTAACTTTATCTCTGAGGTAGTACCTGCTGAGTTGCCACATGAAATTACCGCGCTCCTACCATTGCTAGTTGGTGACTTTATCAGCCCTATGCGAACATACAGCATAATTATTCTGGCTATGGGGATAGTGCTGCTGGTGCTCTCCTTTATACTTAAATCTGCGGACGATTTAAGCTGACATTGCAGAGCACCAGCGGTTGGGTATTCACAGCTTGAGGCCCTGCACTAGCACAGCTCATCTACACCATTACAAAGCACTATCAAAAGGAAGCGCAATAAAGAAAGTGCTACCCTTGTCCAGTTCACTCTCTACCCAGACCCTACCACTATGAGCTTCAACCATCTGTTTGACTATAGCCAATCCCAATCCTGTTTCACCTCTGCTTCTGAAGCGAGAGCTATCCGCTCTATAAAACCTTTCAAAGACCTTTGATAAATGCTCTACTCCAATTCCCTCTCCCGTATCAGCAACGGAAATTAGCAGATGAGGGCAATCAAGGCCGCTTCCATCATCTGCAGTTCCTTCTTGCAAGGAAACGGTAACCTTCCCTCCAGCAAAAGTATGTCGCACTGCATTGGTAATCAGATTGGCAATAACCTGTTCTATTCGGAGTAAATCAACTCTAATCTCAGGTATCCCTTGCGCCGCTTGTAATTTGAGCTGCACCCCCTTTTCATGAGCTGTCCGTTCAGCTTGTGAGAGCTTTCGCTCCACCAGCTTTACCATATCTATAGGGGCAACCTCTAACTTAAGTTGTCCTACTTCAGCCAGGGAAATGTCCCGCAGGTCATTAATCAAACGAGTTAACAGAAAGGTCTCTTCCTTTATTGAGTTCAATTGTTTCTTGTCTGGTTCAAAGACTCCATCCAGTATCCCATTTACAGTTCCTTCAATTACGGTGAGTGGCGTGCGCAATTCATGGGTTATGTCAGCCAGCAACCGACGGCGAGTTTCCTCGTTCTTGCTCAACACAGAAGCCATTTCGTTGAAGGACATTGCCAGATCTCCTATTTCATCTTTGGAATGAACCTCTGCCCGATAATCAAACTGCCCTCCGGCTATAAGACGTGCCCCCACAGTGAGAGTATGTAGGGGACGAGTGATTTGTCGGGTAATTATCAACCCCAATAAAATAGCCACCCCAGCTGCAAGGAGCCCCGCCAGTAAAAGAGAAACTCGTACGCGTTTAAGAAAATCCTGCTCCGCCATATTCAGGACAGGAGGGATGAACTTATCCAACTGCCTTATATATCCTCTGTTAATCCATACAACAGAGGTCCCTATCAAATAGAATTCTCCCACCTCCTCCCCTAAAACATCAATAGAGACATCCCCTTCCAACCCAAGGTCCTCTACATCCCTCCCTACCCAGTCTCGATAGTTATCACCAACTACGACTCCATCACTATCCGCCACAACCAATCTACCATTTTCTCCTTCCATCGAAGCTTCCAAGGCACTCTGTATACCAACCCAGCTATGCTCTTTGCTATAGAATAATGCCAGGATTTGCTCGACTCTTTTGGCATATACAACATTGACACAAGAGATATATTGACGAAACTCCCTGGCAGTACTCAGATTGGTCAGATATGCCATAAGCCCAACAGAGACTATCACCATCAGCAGAAGAGCGCCACCGAGTTTCCAGTTCAGACTACGCATCTGAATTCTCCTGAAGTTTATAGCCTACACCGTATACAGTGATAATACGCTTGGGGTGATTAGGGTCAAGCTCAATTTTCTTGCGCAAGTTCTTTATATGGCTATCAATAGTACGTTCATATCCCTCATACGAATCACCCTGAGCCTCATCCAGCAATTTCATGCGACTGTAAACACGGCCTGGGTGCTGGGCCATTATTTTTAACAAATCGAACTCGGTAGAGGTTAGTTCAATGGTCTCGCCAGCAATACGAGCCAGCCGTTTCTCCTCATCAATGCTCAATTCACCAACTTTCAATATGGATCTATACGTAGTGCTGCCTTGAGATCGTCTGAGTACGGACTTCACTCGTGAAACAAGTTCTTTGGGTTCGAACGGCTTGGTAACATAATCATCCGCTCTGTTTTTTCCTGGGTCAATATCCCTTCCTCTACCTTCTGTTCAATAGCTTCCTGCGGAGTAGCCATGATAGCCTCTATCAGAGCATCTTCGCATCTTCGCTTATTCCCTGCTCCCTTGCAATTTCTACCAAGCTCTTGCCCGACTCACGTTCTTCTCTGATCTCCTCAGGGCTAATCCCCAACAGTTCACTCACAGCACTAATCGATTCGTGGCATACTTGGACTCTCCCTTGATAACGAACTCTCTCCACGCCTTCAGGGTGACGATACATTGAGGGAACCTCAATATCAAGTGAATCCGCACTCATAATATTTTTTTGGAAGGGAACAGCAATAGTACCAATACCTGTTATGACTACTACCAGGCCTATTAATAAAATTTTTACTTTCTTATTCATCTTTCTCCCTTTTCTGGATTTCCTGTTTTCAAGACCTCTTCACCTTTGCCCCTCATAATAGACCTGAATTATGTAGAAACTATGAAGGAGTTATAGTAATTTTGTGTTATTTTTAAATCCTCTTTAAAGAGAAAATATAACTGCAGGCACGACATGCTATAATAGCCTATTGTATATTTGTGTTTTAATATCAACGAACAATAATAAAGCGACATCAGCGCCAGAAAGTATAAGGACATTACAACTTCTCTGGCGGGGAATAGTTCAGTAGACTATTTCCTCAATACAAAAGGAGATATTTGATGAAGGAAATTGAACTGGTACTTAACAATCGTGAAATCCTGGGGAAGAAAGTAAAAAACCTGCGCCGCCAGGGAATGACCCCAGTGCATCTCTTTGGACCCAGCACTAAATCGGTTGCCCTACAAGGAGATACCGAAATCCTTGAGAAGGTTCTCAGAGAGGAGAGCAAGGTTGCTCTTATCAGCCTTAAGGTTGATAAGGCAAAAAGGGCAAAGCACGTTGTAGTTCGAGAAATCCAACGCGATCCTCTAACCAGACAGTTGCTACATATAGATTTTTTCCAAGTAAAAATGACGGAAAAGGTGAAAATGGAGATACCTGTGGTGCTGGTAGGAAAAGCACCAGCAATAGAAATATCAGGTAACATGTTGGAACATGTACTTAATACAATAAGCGTCGAGAGCCTCCCTTCCGATCTTCCTGCCGGTATAGAAATCGATGTCAGTTCTCTCACACAGGGAGGACAGTCACTAAGGGTAAAGGATATAACCCCTTTAGACGGGGTCTCAATCCTCAACCAACCAGGCCAGGTAGTAATAAAAATTGCCGTACCTCGTCTGCGCAAGGAAGATGAGCAGGAAAGTGTTTCTGTGGAGGCTGAAGCACCTGCTGAGGCAACTACTCCTGCGAAAGAAAAATCGGCAGAATAATAGTAACAGGATAGCCTTTAGGCTATACCCTTTTCTATTTCTTCCTTCGTTGTAATGCTCGTACAATTCCCAGGAGGATATTCATTCTGGGTGTCTTTTGCATATAACGTACATAGTCTTCTCCAAAGCTAACAACAAGACGCATATCTTCTTGAATTGCTATCAAGTAAATGCAGGCTATTCCCGCGATACCCATGACTAAAGTTATCCAATGCTGGCCAAAGAAAATAACAACAACATACATGAGGAGCCAGCCCAAGTACAATGGATGACGAACCAAAGAGTAAACTCCACTATCAACTATAGACATAGATTCAAACCATCCCTGGCCCTTTTTACCTTTAGCTCTTCCATATATTATAACCAACGGCAGGATAATTAAAATAGCACCACAGACCCACACCCCCCATCCAACATACCATAACGCTCGGACAGTATTGGGCCCTGTATAAAACCATGATAATATCCATGCCATGACCAACAGGGCGATAGCGAGCCCCCACACAATCATCCCTGTGCGTTTACTCCACTGTTTCATAATCATTACCTCCACTCTTAAATGCAAAACCAGGCGCTCAGTAATGCGTTAGATATCCCCCATTATATATTCCCTTAAGTCAATAGAAAAGATACTGGATTATTTAGTAAATGACCCTTATACTAACAATAATTTCAATTCTATTAAATTGTTTCTCTTTATATATACATCTGATAGTACATCAAGCGGTTTTTTTTATATCTGTGTTCAATATATTAAAGAATTTATCAGGAGGATACAATGTTTGAAGTGATTGCCAAGGTCATATCTCAACAAGGCACCTGTGAAGCAGGACACAAAGTGGGGGATGAATTCATCATCGGCCAACACACGCCCTGCGGCATGTGTTCATGGGCATACTGCTCAGCATTCCCTTTTGCGGAAGTTCTGCAGTTCGGGGCATCCTTTCCCTGGGAAAAAAATGATGGCACTTCTATTATCACCTGCCCCGACCCTGCCAATCCAGTGGTCTTTGAATTAAAACGGGGTAAATCGATCTGATAGAAATTCTATCCAAATATAAGAGGCCTCTCCATATCTCTATCCTTCCTGGTTTGACTCCTTCATTACCCCCCATTTAGTAACGTATTTCTCTCTAGCCTGTGGGTTAACTAAAATCAATGGCCACTCATCTCTCATTACTCTAGCGATCTCTTCAGTGGGGCGGCGCCATCGCTCTGCCTCAGCTTCAGGGGAAAAGAAGGCGGAATGGCCAGTAATGATGACATTGTCCATAGACAGAAGAGGATTACCGGATGCAGGCGGATCGGTGTCGAGAACATCCAGTGCAGCCATGGCAAGCTTCCCCTCTCTTAGAGCATCAGCAAGCGACTGCTCATTGACGAATCCTCCTCGAGCACAATTAACAAGGCAAGCAGTAGGCTTCATCTCGGCAAATGCACTATCATTGAAGATGTGTCTGGTCGAGGCATTTAATGCCGCATGAATAGAGATATAATCAGATTCACGAAGCAAGCTCTCCCATTCTATTAATTCCACTCCCAGGTGCTCAGCCACCTCTCTCGAAACGTAGGGGTCAAAAGCAATAATCCTCATTCCAAAAGCTTTTGCCCTTGCTGCCACTTCCCTGCCTATTCTGCCCAACCCCAGCAATCCTAATGTCTGACTGCTTAATCGTGCAAGTCTGGGCCAAACTGTATTCTGTATCAGCGGATCATCAGGGGTTAACCCCCATCTACCCTCCCTGACCAGAGAATCTAATTGAACTATCCTGCGAGCACAGGTCAGTAATAAAGCCATTGTATGTGCAGCTACTTCCTCAACACAATAATCAGGAACGTTGGCCACCAGGATACCTTGCTCCGTCGCTGCTTCAATGTCCACGCAGTCAAAACCGACCTGCGTATTGGCAATCAGTCGACAACTCTTCAGGGACTCAAGTACTCTACGAGTAACCGGCAATAGGCTGGCCACGGTAATTATTGCATTGGCATTCATGGCAAAGGCTATGAACTCGTCTTCACTCTGGCAGTGTTTCTTTACAAATTCTGCTCCCATTTCTGCAAATTTTCGTGTATATTTATCCGGTTCCCCTTTTATGTCAAGTGGCATCACTACCCTGAAGCTCATATCTTCTCCTTTTCTTCTATTGTAATAATATTTAGACAACCAGCTAACCCCCGTCTACTTCCTGCACCAGGTCAAATATCCTGCCTGGCTGAGTGAACAGCAAACGAAGCCCAATACGTGAGATATCAAGTCGAAGCATCATGGAAAGTGCTTTGCTATAAAGAGACAACTGTGGTCGATATCGTTCAGCGATATCAGCCAGTAAAGCATCGTCAGAAATATCGTTACTCTTATAATCCAGGATGATGGCTTTCTGTGGATTGCCATCTACGCTACGAGTGATGACCACTCTATCAAAAATCCCTGTTACCCAGTTCTCACCAAGTACAACCTCAAAATGCTTCTCACACCATAGCATTGCATCACCCGGCGGTCGGGATAAAGCTCGACACAATTCCTCAGAGCCAAGGGCTTGTCGAAATTGTCCAATGGCCTTTTGTTTTACCTGCTCTCCTGCGGTCGAAGTTCCATCCCATTCCTGAATCAATTCTTCCTCGTCTGCTTCACCAGCCCAGGTAAGTCTGCTAAATAATTCATGTACAGCCGTGCCCAGTTCCAGACTGTCACTGGTCAGAGCAGAGAATAGCAAACCAGCACTCCTTTCCGTCTTTTCCAGCTCCGATGGCGATACTCGAATAAGGTGCCTGCGCAGTGAATCCCTCTTCCCAAAATCCCCAGGCAGCTGCCTTTCCTTAATCGGTTCCTTGGTACCTTCGCTTGATACCTGAAGATACCAGTTTTGTTCTCCTTTCTCATAGAGACAGTGGCACTCTTCTCCATTCATCCTGATTTTCTTATCAGTATTTTTTGCCACTGGATCTCCCGCAAGCTGATTCTTTAACAGCATAGCCGCTGTCACCATGTTGGAACCAGGACCAGGAAAACTGGTAACCATATACATGCCCTGCTTGGCACGAGTCAGCGCTACGTACAATACACAGAGGGAGTCAAGACAGGCTTCTTCATGATATTTTCGCAATTCCTCTGCAAGGACGGGATCATTCTCAGCAATAATTCTACGTGGCATTTCCAGCACCCAGGAATGCTCGTTTTCAGAGTTGCCCGCCATAAGAATGTCGGGAGGATTTCCTTTAATGATACTGTTATCCTGTAACTCAGGTGCAATGACAATGTCGAATCCAAGCCCTTTGGACTGATGGATAGTCATAACACGAATAGCATTATCAGCAGGAGGTTCACTAATCGTGTAACTATCGATAAAGCGCAGAAAGGCATTGCAATCACGGTTGCCCTGTCCGTCAAACTCAACAGCAGCATCCACCAGGTCATTCAGCCTCTTCTTGCCAAAATCGTCAAGCTGTTGCACTGTTTCCAACCGTTTTCCCCAGTTATAAATAAAACGGTAAAAGCCTGAGCGCTGAATTTCTGCAAGCAATTGTATAGACAGATTTCCCCGGCTCCTCTTTTTCTTCTCAAAGTATCCCCCCAGTGGACTCATTTGCAGATGGCGCCATGCAAATGTATCCCCAGGATGTGCGGCAAATTTTATTAGTGAAAGCAGTACCATCACAACCATGCTGTTTTTAATAGCCGCACTTCCTTCATGAACGATATTTATCCCACTGCATTCCGCGCGGAGGAAATCGACAATTTCCTTTCCATCCTTATTGCTGCGTACCAATATCGCCACTGATAGATCGCGCTTCAGAGGGTTGAGTTCCTTAAGAATATTAGAAACGACTCTATAACGGTCGATTTTGTCAGGTTTCTTTTTACCTTCAGGACACTCTGGTTCCAGTAAAACAGCATAACCAGTTTCTGGAACCTGCCCTTGCTGACACTGGTGTTCCCGCCAGAACCTCTCCCAGTTTTCAATTGCCTTCAACGGTAAAATATCCTGTGGAAGACTGGAAAATACTTTATTGACAGTATCTATGATGGGTTGACAGGAACGAAATGACTTGCTAATTGGAACAAGTTCAATTTGCTGGTTATAACGATGCAATATATCGCCAAAAAGGTGGGCATTGCCACCACGCCAGCCATATATCGCCTGTTTGACGTCACCAACATAGAAAAGGCTCCTCTGCCCGCTGTCATCCTGCAAGACTTCATCAATCAGGTTACTGAGCACTTCCCACTGCAGGTTGCTGGTATCCTGAAATTCATCCAGTAGCCAGTGGTCAAGTTTGCAGTCGAGTCGATAGTCAATATAAAGCCGTGCTTCTTCTCCTGAAAAACGGCTCAACCGGGCGCCGCCACTATATTGGTTGGCTCCCGTCAACAGATACTGGGCATCAGTAAAAGTTAGCCTGCCCCTTCGCCGCACCATTTCATTATAGACGGCATCGTAACGATTCAGCACCTGAAATATACCCTGGGTCCTCGCCATCGCCACATCAAGCCCCGTTTTCATTATATGGCCCAAAAGGTCAACTACAAAACGGCACTGTACAGGGGATAAATCACATTCAGTAGAGCCTATCTTGACACTTGCGATTCCTTCTCGCAAACTTGTCTGCTCCACAATAAGCCTCTCAAACAGATATTTTATGTCGGGTGACCATGGCGAATAACTGTCAAATACTGCAACTGCCTTGATGAATGTTTCCCATCGTTCTCTGGTTTTCTCTGGGAAAAGTTCCTGCTCCCTTCTAATCCCCTGCACTGCCTCAGCAACACTAAATGACTTTCCCAGCCAGGGAGAACCGTCAGGCCATATTTTTTCCTTGCTTCCCCATGCTTCCGCTACCGGCAAAGCCTGATAATAACTTTGGTATCCCTCAATAAATTTATTTAGATTTCTTTCCAGTCCCTTCTCTTCCAACCCAAAAGTTGCCTTTTTGAATGCTTCAATAAAATTATGCTGAGCTTCAACATCCACATAACGAGTGTTGAATATACTGCCTAGAACCTCCTGCTGTGCGCTCTTCGCCGTGGCTCCGTCTCCTTCCATCAACTGAAATCCAGAGGATATGCCAAGCTCCATGGGAAAGTTTCCAAGCACGCCAACAGTAAAGCTATCCAGCGTTCCAATATACAGCCGGTTTAAATCATTAAGGAAATCCCTGAGCAGTAGTATAAAATCGCTCGTGTCTAATCCCGGCATGCCTATTAACTCAGCGGTCTGAGTTGCTTTTTCCGTGGAGCGAGAAGCCTCACATAAATACTTTACTATAGAATCGAATATTTCCCCCGCAGCCTTCCGTGAAAAGGTAAAAGCTGCAATACGGTCGGGAGACACTCCATGCGCCATAAGCTCTATGTAGCGGTGGGTAAGTTGAAAGGTTTTTCCCGAGCCAGCGGATGCTGATATAGCCTTGTGGCCAATATGTGATGCCATTACCACTGCTCTCCTCGCCCTTCTTTCATATATAACTCAAAGTCACCGACATCAACACTCTCAGACATAGCTATAGGAAACAGTTTTTCAAAATCATCATATGGCACCTTGGCAGATGGTGGCCAGAACTTGTGTGCTTTCACATCCTTGATTATCCCTTCGGCGCAAGCCCTGGCGGAATTCAGAAGTTCATCGTTAAAATCGTGCCAGATATTTAACTCTGTGTCAGTTACCGCTTTTGGTAGATTGAAGTATCCCAACTCCACTTTTTCTGGTACCTCTATGTCACTTCTGGCCAATAGCAGATAATACAATGGCAATTGAAGGTCCCTCCAGCATTTGTCTTTTCCATTGCTTTTAGTTACAACGTGTTCGGCCAATCCTGTAGAGATAGTACCCAGGTGCTCCTGTTGTGGCTTTCTTACGTTATCAGTAGTTTTGTAGTCCAGAATACGTATAGCGCCTGTCTTCTGATGCCTGTCTATTCGGTCAATCCGCCCTCGTATAGTCATGCCACTGAGTTCGGTTTTAAGCTTTAGCTCTGATTTTTCAACCTGCCAACCCTGTTCCGACAGCTCAACCTGTACGTGAGCTGCCGCCCTCAGTCGTTGCTTGGCCGATGCGAGTTGAATCTCCACCTGCAGCGGAGGCGATGCTCCAAACCTATTCCTTATCCATTCATCCGCTTGACGGTAGAGATAGCTGACAAGCTTTGTCTCATCATCGCATCGGCTCATTTCCTCATCCAAAGTCATGTCGTGAAGCACCTTATGCAACATGGAGCCAAAATCAAGTGCATCTAACTCCATTTTCTCATCACCCAGTTCTTCCATACCAAGAATATACTTCATATAAAAACGGAAAGGACAGGAGAGATAGTCCTTGAATTTTGTGACCGACATCGTCTTCAGGGATAATTTATCAGCAGTGACATCGGCGAACGGACTTACCTTAAGCAGGAAACTGGCGGACGGAGGATAATTATCCCGCCTTTCCTCTGCTTCTCCAAACAGCCTGCCGGCACGCTGCGGTAATTCTCCATCATCACAGCGAAAAAGCAGTCGGGAAGGCTTCAATGGATCACCTACGGAACTTGTTTTCCCCACAACGAAACAGATTCGTCCACTCGTCTGGCGTGATTCAATAAGTGCATGCATTAAATAGATATCTCCTGCCAGGCGATCAGCATCGTTTCTCAATTTCAGTTGACTTCTCAATGTATCGGGTAAGAAAATATCGCTCAGCTTCCCCGCAGGTACAATACCATCATTCATCCCAGTGACTATCATTAAGGAGGCATCATTCCATGGAAGCTCAAGCCACCTTTCCAGATCAATTACAGCACCTTTCCGCTCTTGGTAATAGCTTTGCTGACCTAGACTATACAGCAGCAGGGACAACGCGTTTTGTTTATCCATTTTCAACTCTCTGACAACACCACAGGATAACTCACGAAGAACACCATTTACCTTGTCCGCCGCTTTGATGAACTCTGCATCATCGGGTACATTAGGATTAAGCATCTTCCCCTCGTAGACAGACTGTAATAACAAGCATAGTGCATCAGCTATTTCGTTATTATTCATGTTTTTGATTTGCTCATCAATAAAAGCTACTGCTTTGCACAGTTGCCCATATTCCTGCTGACTGCCCATCTGCTTAAAGGTGCCAGGGGAGAAATAACCAGCTACTTTTTCCCAATCCAAAGGCAGGAAGTTATTCTGAAATTCATCCAGTTCCTTAAGCAATAAATATGGTTGCACTTCTTTCGTTTTCTGTAAAAACTCTATTACTGCGGAGTGTCTCAAAAACGAGCTGAAATCAGTATAACCACCCTCATTAACAAGAGAGCGAAACGCCTTCAGCAACTGATAGATAGGATGCTCACTCAAAGAAATACCTGCGGGATTGAAGGGAGGTAGTTTGTTTTGCTCAAGCTCAGCCTCCAGAAAGGGGATTATCTCTCTGTCGGGAACCCCAATGGCAATATCGGCAGGGCCAAATCGAGTGGACTCCTCTGCTATCAATTGTAAAACCTTACTACTCTGAGACCTGGGCGAACCAGAGAGTATAACGTTTGTTTCAGATTTCGGAATATCAACATGAACCTCGTCCCATTGCTTGGCTAAAGGACGTCCCCAGTCATCGAAGTAATTAGCCATAGCTTCCGGAGCATATACCAGTAC
This sequence comes from uncultured Dehalococcoidales bacterium, assembly GCA_964413335.1. Taxonomy (GTDB): domain Bacteria; phylum Chloroflexota; class Dehalococcoidia; order GIF9; family AB-539-J10; genus JAUUZT01. Next base: position 1,735 of record CAYPSP010000008.1, on the reverse strand, counting down.
AACGACAGTTGTCCGCTTTGCAATGTGCTCCAGCGCACGAACCATAAGCGGTGTCGGGTCAAATACCGCCGCCAGCACTACTTTTTCTATTTCTGGAGGCAGTTCTGGATTTTCAGCCAGTGCAAGCATGGCTTTATAGGGATCCTGCTTGCCTGTTTCTCTAAACCGGGACAGGTACGCTGTTTCCAGCCTTGCGAGATCTCTCCAGCGTTCCGGTTCCTCGAGGATATCTATGAAGTTCTCAACTATACCAGTTATGCTGTACCCACCATCCACTAGCTCATTTCGCAGTTGTTGAATTATTTCAGTAGTATGCAATGCCCAGGAGAAATCTTGCGTTGGAGCACCTATTGGAAAAAGTCCACGATAATCAGCAAGGTCTGCTTTCAACAGCACTTCAGCCCATACTGCAGTCACCTCTATACTGTTAGCTTTGTCCGTTGATTCATTAGTTGAGCGCAAAAAGAAGTCAGAAGTCTCCACCCTGGCCGAAAGCAAGGCCGTATTTTGTTGCTCACAGTATAACGCCAGCGATTCCCTCAGCCGACGCCCTGCCTGCCTCGTCTGGACAACCACCAATTCGGTCCCCAAGTCAACAGGGCCCGACAATTCTTCGGGCAGCAGGTACTCACGCACTCTGGTGGAGAGGGACGTATCCCAGCCCAGAAAACAGCGCTCTAACGGCATGAATTGTTATCCTGCAACCTGTCAATCATCAAGAATCAGTCTAGCACAAATTCACTGAAGAGGAGCAGTGTCCTGTATTTGTTTTTTCAATGACATATTTTGACCATGCCTTCATGTTATGCTATCCTGCTGCATGGGAAAAACAGTGCAAGCATCCTTCCTTTCCTGTGTGATTGAAACCCATGAATGATTCAAAAGGGCAGACAAGTCCTTCGCTTATCAATGTTCCTAATACCCTCACAGCAATGCGTGTCGTTCTGGCCGTGGTTATTGCTGTTCTTTTAATTCAGGCAACTGCAACTGGAATAATCTGGGCTGGTGCTCTACTGCTTGTTGCCTGGGGAACTGATGGACTGGATGGCTTTCTGGCCCGTAAATTAAGGCAACAAACTCTGTTTGGCTCCCTTTTTGACCTGATAGCTGACCGTTGTATTATGACTCCTGCTCTGATTATTACCATCATCGGAGGATACTGGCAAAGAACAGCCGGCCTTATGCCTTTCAATCCCTACCCCTATGCAGTGGTTGTGTTTATTGCCGACATTACAGTGCTGATAGGGGTAATAACTTTATTGTGGAAGCGACGCACGCGTACCGTTAATTTTCCTCCTCCTACTCAAATAACCAGAATTTCATACTCTGTACAGATGCCTACGCTGGTTCTAGGTGTTTGGGGAGTAGGACCACCTGCCCTGCTTGCTACCTTTATGTACCTCACAATTGTTGTCACCGTACTCGCCTTTTACACATATATGAAAAAAGCAAGCTACGTTTTTACTTCTTAACCGTTTGTCCCTTTTTGCAACTTAGCTTTGTGTATATCTGTGTACAGTACTAATAACTATTGGTGCATTGGACATATACCTCTTTATAACCAAACGACGTAAATAACAAGGTGGCCGATATTTCACCTCTTTTCTTTATTCCCTTGCTTAAGCTTCTATATCTATTCTTTCGCATCAAGCTGTAACTTCTATAGCACCATACTTGCAACTCTAAAAGTAAATATCGACCCACAGCACAATATCTATTGTGTGGTTACTAATGT